>NZ_JADYUD010000001.1 GCF_021531595.1 Fusobacterium perfoetens | reverse complement strand
ATAGCTCAGTTGGCTAGAGCATACGGTTCATACCCGTACGGTCGATAGTTCGAATCTATTTCTAGGCACCATTTAAAAATAACACCACTCATATGAGTGGTTTTTTTGTTTATACAAATGAAAATTTAAGGAGATAAATAAATGGAAATCAAAAACCTCTTAAATGTTCACAATCGTGATGAATTACGAAAATGGCTTCTAGAAAATCATAATAAAGAAAATGAATGTTGGATAATTGTTAAGCGTGGACACCCTGTTGATGATAAAATATTTTGGTATATAGATGCAGTTGAAGAAGCGATGTGTTTCGGTTGGATTGACAGCACTACAAAGAAAATGGATAATGGAACAACAGTACAAAGGTTAACCCCTAGAAAGAAAAAAAGTTTATGGTCTGAATTAAATAAAGAGCGATGTCGCAGAATGGAGCGATTAGGACGGATGACAGATGCTGGTCGTGCTGTACTACCGGATATGACTGATAAAGGATTTATAATTGACAAAGATATCTTAAATGCATTACAAGCCGATCCAGAAATTTGGTCTAAATTTCAAAGTTTTCCTTCTCTTTATCAGCGTGTGAGAATTGATACTATTCAAATTAAGAAAAAACAACCTGAACTTTTTAAAAGTCGTTTACAAAAACTTTTAGATAATACAAAAGCTGGAGTTATGTACGGCGAATGGAATGATAATGGTCGTTTACTTACAAAATAATAATTTTATCATTTTTTTAAAATACAATATAAACTAATTCAAAAATAAAAAAACTAAAAAATTTTAAAAAAATTACAGCAAAAAAATATCAATAATAAATATTTTTTATTGACAATTTTTTTATTTTATGATATTATTACTCTTGTGCTTGGGGATATAGCTCAGTTTGGGAGAGCGACGCACTTGCACTGCGTAGGTCAGCGGTTCGATCCCGCTTATCTCCACCATGCCTAGATAGCTCAGTTGGCTAGAGCATACGGTTCATACCCGTACGGTCGATAGTTCGAATCTATTTCTAGGCACCATTTGTAAATAATCCTTGCTGATAATTCAGCAGGGAATTTTTTTTATATGAAGCAGCATAATCTTCCAATAGAATAATATAAAATGGCAGACTGAAAATTAAATCAATCTGCCGTTATTTTTATAATTCCGTTTCCATTAAAATATTTTCTTCCATATCTTTTATGTAAAATTTTCCATCTTCAAAAACGCCAAAAGAATTTAAACTATTTTCTTTTGGCAGAGATATTGATCCTGGATTTAAAAATATTTTTCCATCTTTTTTCTCTATCATTGGAACATGAAAATGACCATATACCATTATATCTCCTTCTTCCATAGGAAGAGGGATATCAATATTATAAATATGCCCATGAGTAAGAAAGATTTTTTTATTTTCCCAGAAAACTATATTATAATCAGCTCTTATTGGAAAATTTAAAACCATCTGATCAACTTCACTATCACAGTTCCCTCTTACAGCTATTATTTTATTTTTATATTTATTTAAAAGTTCTGCTGCTTCTTTTGGATTATATTCCAAAGGAAGAGGATTTCTTGGCCCATGATACAACTCATCTCCAAGAATAATAATTTTATCATATCTATTTTTTTCAAATATTCTGATTATCTTTTTAAGATAAAAAAGAGAACCATGTATATCTGATATAACAAGCAGTTTCAAAATTTTTCCTCCATAACTATAGCACTCATACTAAAGTGCTAATTTATAAATTGCAACTATATCCTCTTTTGTTAATTTTTTCATAGAACCTACAGATCCTTTAAAAACAGCATTAGCTGCCATTTCTTCAAAATGACTGTCATCAATATCAATTTCAGATAAAGAAGAAGGGCATCCAAGAGATGTGAAAAATTCTTTTGTTTTTTCTATAGATTTTTCTGCTATTTCTTTATCGCTTCCTGAAAGATTCCAAATATTTTTTCCATAATCAACAAATCTATGAATATTTTCTTCTGAAAGTACATACTTCATCCAAGCAGGTGTAAGTATTCCCAATCCTATTCCATGTGTTATATCATAAACTGCACTTAATTGATGCTCTATTTGATGAGTTGCCCAGTCAGTAGAAATTTTTCCATAAGTGACAAGTTCATTAAGTGCTAGAGAGCTTGTCCACATTATATTTGCTCTTGCCTCATAATCTTTAGGATTTTCAATAGCTATAGGTGCATAATGAATTATTGTTTTTAAAAGTCCTTCTATCATCCTATTCTGTAAAAAGCCATCATTTTCAATTGAAAAATATTGTTCAAATAAATGGCTCATTATATCTATAGCTCCTGCACAAGTTTGATATTTACTAACTGAATATGTATATTCAGGATTTTCTACTGAAAAAACTGGTTTTAATTTGGGGTGATTAAATCCTACTTTCATATTTACAGCAGTATTTGATATAACAGTACTTCCATTCATTTCACTTCCTGTTGCTGCAAGTGTCAAAATTGATGCCACAGGAGTAACCTCTTTTATAAGATCTTTTTTTCCGTCAATATAGAAATCTTTCCAGAAATCGCCATCATATTTACTTTGAAGGGAAACTGCTTTTGCACAGTCAATAGTACTTCCTCCTCCCATAGCAAGAATTAAATCTATTCTATTTTTCTTGCAAATTTCTGCTCCTTTATAAACAGTTTCAGTTCTTGGATTAGGATCTACCCCTCCAAGTTCAAAATATTCAATTCCATGTTCTTTTAAAATCTCTATAGCTTTATCATAAATTCCATTTGATTTAATACTTCCTTTCCCATAAACAAGAAGTACTTTTTTTCCATATTTTAATATTTCAGGTCCTATTTTTTTTATTTGTCCTTTTCCAAAAAATATTTTTGTAGGAATATTATAAACAAAATTTTTCATTTGATACCTCCTTAATTTAGCATTCTGTTATTAAAAGTATACCATTAAATTTTTATAAAATAAAGAAATGCTTTTATTGATTTTAATTTCTGAATATGTTATTTTTTTATTTTAAAAAATATTAATATATTTTAATTTTTATAGGACTTTTGTTTGGTGGAAGAATTTACATCCTAAAATAAAAAAAGTATCAAGTTTTTAATTTCTTGATACTCTCTTTCAAATTATTTATTATTTTTCTTCTATAAATCCTGTTCTTTCTGTTTCTTCATAAATAGCATCAAAATTATAAAAAGAAACTTCAAATTTTTCTTCATTCTCTCCTTTTCCAAATTGGAAAATAAGAGTATTATTATTTCTCATTAAATCAATCATCATTTTATTTTTTCTATTTACTATAATTGAATAAGGTATAGAATTATCTATATCCATAAGTATTCCAGCATCTAAACTATGAATTTTTCCCTTCTCATCTATTATTTTTATATTTTCAATCACAAGTGAACTTGTATAAAGATTTTCTACTACTCTTTTTTTAAGTTGTATTATCAAATTACTTTTTGAAAAAAGTATACTTGGAGAACCTTTCTGTCCTTTATAAATGTAATAATATATATCTGTAGGCTGTCCAAGTTCATTCTTCACATATTCTTTTTCCCATTGTGCAAATGTTATACTTCCTAAAATTATAAATAATGCCACCACTTTTTTCAACATAATATCACTCCCATATTTAAGCTTTATCATTTGTTTTTAAAGCTTTTATATTATGAAATTTCCCTCTCCCTTTCAGGTAGATTTATTATAGCACACTGTATAATTTTTTCAACTTTTTTAATATTTTTGATTTTTGTTATTTTGTAATATCTTTAAATCCTTCTCCCAAAACTTCAGAAACTTCAGATATGCTCATAAATGCTCTTCTATCTAGATTTTTTACTATTCTTTTCACTGTTGTTACTTCATACCTTCCCATTATGCAATAAAGAACATTCTTAGTGTCATTTGTATAACCACCTCTGGCATTTATGATTGTAACACCTCTTCCTGTCTGTTTCATTATCTCTTCTTTTATTTCTTCACTCTTTTCTGAAATTATCATCATAGCTTTTGCCTTATCAACACCATCTTGAATAAAATCAATTGCTTTAGTTGAAATAAAAAGTCCCACAAGAGTATACATAAAAACATCTCTGCCAAAAAGTAAACCAAGTGCTGAAAGAACAAAAAGATCAAGTACTAAAAAAGCTTTTCCTATTGGAATATCAAAATATTTATTTAATATTTTAACTAAGATATCACTTCCACCTGAAGATCCTCCTCCTACAAAAATTGTCCCAAGTCCTATTCCAATTATAAGCCCTCCAAATATTGAAGCTATAAGTTTATCATCCATAGTACCAAGATAGTTCTGAAATACTCTAAATGCTAGTGATGTCATTGTTGTTCCATAAAATGTTTTTAGAATAAACTGTCCACCTATAAGTTTATATCCCATTATAATAAGTGGTATATTAAGAACAAGGTAAGTTATACTAATATTAAAATTAAAAAGATAATGGAGAATAACTGAAATTCCTGCAAGTCCACCATCAGCTAATTTATTTGCAACAAAAAAATAATTTACTCCAAAAGCATATATAAAAGCTCCAGCTGTAATAAGAACTATATCTTTTAATAATTCTTTTTTCATAGACTCCTCCAAAATGTATATATTTTTGTATATCTCTATAATAATATTATAGCACTTATTTTATTTTTTATTAAATTCTGTTTAACTTCCTCTTTTCTATATGTTATTATATTAATATAAATATTATATGAAAGGAGTTTTTACATGGAAATAATTGCAATTATAGGTGCTATTCTTATATTTTTTCTTATCTTTAAAATTTTTACCTCTATTCTTGGATTTATATTTAAGATTATTCTAAGCCTTATAATAGCTGGTGCTTTTCTTACTTTTATAAATTACTTTCTAGGATACAATCTTTTTTAAAGAATTATAATATAAAAACAGAGCCACTACAAAGTGACTCTGTTCATTTATAAATTTTTTTATTTTTCTACTGTAAATTTTCTTCCAAGTTTATTCTTTATAAGACTTGCAAATCTAAGTTTATTATTCATCATCAAAGGAATTATAACTTCCTGTCCCTCTTCTGTAACTATATCAAGAACTACTTCCATTCTTCTTTTTTTCCCAAGTACTTGCTCTCTTAAAACACAGCTTTTTACTTTTTCAAATTCAAAAGTAATTCCTTTACTTTTTAACTTCCCTTCAGTAAAATCTAAAATGATTTTATAACCAAAATACATTTTTAAATGTCTGAAACTTAAAATTAGAAAAATTACCCCTACAACAAGATCTGTAACAGCAAAATCTTTTTTCCAACTAATATAAAGTTCAAGAATCCCTGCGATAAGGAAAAGTATTCCTGTTCCAAGCCATACTACAGTTTTCTTTACATCAAGTCCAAACTTTTCTATTCCTGTTCCTTGCAGACTGCCATCAAGTTTTTTTATAAAATCTTCGTAAAAAAACATTATTCCTCCATAATTTTATTTTTTTATTATAAAGAAAGGGCTGTTGCCTTTTCTAAATCGCAACAGCTCCTTTAGAATTTTTATAATTTTAATTAATCTTTTAATAATTTTTCAAGATATATATCTTTAAATTCAAGATTATGAACAGAATTTATATATCTTACAGTTTTACTGCTTCCTCTTACTACAAGAGTTTGAGTCCTTGCAATATTTCCTTTTCTTTTAACCCCTTCTAAAAGATCTCCACTTGTAATACCTGTTGCAGAGAAAATAATCTCATCTGTTTTTACTAAGTCTTCAAGAAGAAGTTTCTTTCCTACTTCAACTCCTACTTCATCACATCTTCTTTTTTCATCTTCAGATATTTTATCATTTTTATCATCAGAACCTTTTACATCACTTCTAAGAAGAAGTCTTCCTTGCATATCTCCTCCAAGGACTCTTATTATTGCAGCTGATATTACTCCTTCAGGAGCTCCTCCTATTCCATAAAGCATATCAACATCAGAGTCAACTATTGAAGTAAGAATAGAACCTGCAACATCTCCATCAGGAAGAGCATAAAGTTTTGCTCCAAGATCTCTTATTTGTTCCATAGCTTTTTTATGTCTAGGTTTATCAAGAACAACTATCATCATATCTTTTACTTCTTTATTTAGTGCTTTAGCTACACTTCTGATATTATCTTCAAGAGATTTATTAAGATCAATAACTCCCTTTGCTTCAGGACCTACAACTAATTTTTCCATATACATATCAGGTGCTTTAAGGAAAGTTCCTCTTTCAGCTGCTGCAAGAACTGCAATAGCATTAGGTTGTCCTTGAGCTGTCATTCTAGTTCCTTCTATAGGATCAACAGCAATATCAACAGCATATAATTCTTCATCTCTAAAATCTTCTATTTTTTCAGGATTATATTTTAAACCAACTTTTTCACCAATATACAGCATAGGAGCTTCGTCAATTTCTCCTTCTCCAATAACGATTTCTCCATCAATTTTGATTCTGTTAAGAACATTTCTCATAGCTTCTACTGCTGCACCATCTGCAAGGTTCTTATCTCCTCTTCCTACCCATTTCTGTGCTGCAAGTGCTGCTGCTTCAGTTACTCTGGCGAACTCTAATGCCAATTCTCTTTTCATTTAAAATTTTCCTCCTTTATTTTGTAACTCTATAAATTATTTCTCCATGTTTTACCATTTGGAGTTTATTACGGACCATTTTTTCTCTGTTATTAATATCTTTCAATTCTTCTATTTCTTTGTCATAATTTTTAATTTTTTCTCTTATACTGCATTGAGCTTCTTTAAGAGAAGAAATTTCTTTTTCTAATTTTGATACCTTTACACAGCTTCTGTATATATTAGGGCCAAAACTAGCTATATTTATAATTATAAAAAGTACAGCCCCTATTCTTTTAGGATTTATCATAACAGAACCGCCTTATTATTTATTTGCTTTATTTTTGTGTTCTCTTTCTGTTTCTCTTTTTAAATGTTTTAATTTTTGTGCTATTAATTTTTTAGACACAGGTGATATTCTCTCAATAAAAAGAGTTCCTGAAAGATGGTCAAATTCATGCTGAAATGCTTTTGCAAGAAAACCATTTATAGTTTCTTCTTTTATTTCTCCTGCTTCATTCATATATCTTACCTTAATTTCATAAGCTCTTTTTACTTTTCTATAAATTCCAGGAACACTTAAACATCCTTCATCACTTTCTGTAACTTCTTCTGATGATTCAAGTATTTCAGGGTTAATTATTTTTCTTACAACTCCATCTCCTATATCTATTACAAAGAATCTTTTATTTATTCCAACCTGAGGAGCTGCAAGCCCTACACCATTTGCTTCATGCATTGTTTCAACCATATTTTCAAGTATTTCAAGTATTTCATCTGTAACTGCTTCAACAGGAACAGATTCTTTCACAAGACATTCTTCACCATATTTTTTTATTTCGTATATCATTTTCTTTCTCCTTTACTATTATATAAGATTTACAGGGTCTATATCAACTACTATTCTGCACCCCTCATCATCAAATTCTGTTAAAATTTTTTCAAGTTCTTTTTTATAATAATCTATATTTTTTTTGCTTCCTTTTATAAAGATATTTTCTCTATATCTATCTTTAACTTTATATACAAGACTTTTATTAGGCCCATAAATTTCTACATAATCTCTTTTTACAGCATTAAAAAGTCTCTTAGCTATTTTTTCAAGTTTTTCTTCCTTTGAAGAAGAAATTCCTATATTAATAATTTTTGAAAATGGAGGATAACCTAAAATTTTTCTCATTTCTATTTCAGAATTGTAAAATCCTTCATAGTCATTCTTCATTATTTTTTCCATAACATAACTTTCTGGCTGATATGACTGAATTATTACTTTTCCTTTCTTATCCCCTCTTCCTGCTCTTCCTGCTGCCTGTGTTATAAGCTGATATGTCTTTTCTCCTGCTCTGAAATCAGGAAAACTTAAAATCATATCTGCATTTATTACTCCCACAAGAGTTACATTTGGAAAATGAAGACCTTTAGCTATAAGCTGTGTCCCTATCATTATATCATATTCTTTATTAAGAAATTTATAATAAGTTTCTTTATAAAAATTTTTTTCCCGTGCATTATCAGCGTCCATTCTTACTATAGGAACATCAAAATATTCTTTTAGTTTATGTTCTACCTGTTCAACACCTTTACCACCAAAATCAAGTTCACTGCTTCCGCATTTGCTGCATTTTCCATTAAATCTTTTTTCTGTTCCACAATAATTACATTTCAATGTTTTTCTGCTATGATAATAACTCATTTTTATAGAGCAATGCTCGCACTCCTCTATATGCCCACATTCTTTGCATTGAACCATTGTTGAATAACCTTTTCTATTAAGAAGGAGAATAACCTGTTCTTTTTTTAAGAGAGTTTCTCTTATATTTTTAAGAAGTTCTTTACTGAAAAAACTATCTTCCTCATCTTTCATATCAACAACTTTAACATCAGGCAAAACAGCATTATTATATCTTGATTCTAAAGTAAGAAGTTCAAACATTCCTGTTTTACCAAAATAATAACTTTCTATTGAAGGAGTAGCAGATCCAAAAATAACCTTGCATCCTTCCAGCTGGCTTCTTTTCAGTGCTACAAATTTTGCATTGTATATAGGAGTTGTATCTTGTTTATAACTGCTTTCATGTTCTTCATCAATTATTATATACTCTAATTCTTTAACAGGAGCAAATACAGCTGATCTTACTCCAAGAACTACTTTTTTTTCTCCTGAATATAACTTAAGCCATTCTTCTCCTCTTTCTTTATTTGAAAGTCTGCTATGAAGAATGGCAACTCCATCTTCAAATTCTTTCTTAAACCTCTCAACCATCTGAGGAGTAAGAGATATCTCAGGAACAAGAAAAATAGATCCTTTTCCTCTTAAAAGAGCTTCTCTTATAAGATTTATATATATTTCTGTTTTTCCTGATCCAGTTATTCCTTTTATAAGAAAATATTTTTTCTGAGAATTAAGAATTTTGTCTCTCACTTTTTGCTGTTCACTATTTAAAACTGCATTTACAGAAATTTTTTCTTTTTCCTGAGATAAAATTTTCTTTTCTTCTTTTTCTTTCACCCTTTTTATAAATAAAAGCTTTTCCTCTTTTATAAGTCTTTCAATTTCTTTCTTTGCAAATTTATTTTCAAGACTTGTTTTTATCATCTCACTTTTTCTTGTAAAATAATTTTTTAGTTCTCTCAAATTTTCTTCTGTAAAATCATTTGAAATACCTTTTAAATCATCTTCTGAAAAAAACAGCTCTGACTTAAAATTATAGCATATTTTTTTATTTGTGTTGATAATTAATATATTTTTTTCTACAGCATTATTAATAAATTCTTTAGAAAAATGTTTTCTTAAAACTGGCTTTGTCACTTGTTCCCGTTCAAGAAAATAATTTATTATAGGATTTAAAAAATCATTTCTTCCATTATCTGTAAGTTTATAAACTTCTTCATATTTTACTTTTAAATCTGAAGGTATTGCTGCTTTCAAAACTTGTTCAAATTTGCACATATAATAATTTCTTACCCATAAAAGCATCTTCATATATGTCTCATTTAAAGATACTTCTCCAGTAAGCTTTCTTTTTATAGGTAAAACTTTAAATTCAAATTCACTGCTCTTATCTGGCTCTGCAATTAATGCTCCCTGTTCTCTTCCACGAAAACTTACTGCTACTCTGTCCCCAATATTATACTCATCATTTTCATCACAATAAGTGAAAAAAGAGTTTGTACCGTCTACACATAATTTATAATACCTAATCTTTCTCACCTACTTTAAATAAATTTTTATTTCTTTCACATTTTCAAGACTTTCTTTTGGAGCAGGATATTGGTTTACAATTGTTCCTATTCCTTCTATTTTTATATCTATATTTTCATTTTTAAAAAGATTTATTGCTTCTCTTAATGACATTCCTTTTAAATCTGGCATTGTAGTAATTGTACCTACATAATCTTTTTTTATTTGTTTAACTTTTGTACCTATTTGTGTAACATCATTTGATTCTATACTTTTATTCATTGTGATACGCTTTATAACTTCTCTGAAGACAGGAGCTGCAACAAGCCCTCCATATCTTACTTCATTACTTACCTGTGGCTTGTAAAACATTATTATTCCTAAATATTTAGGTTTATCTGCTGGGAAAAATCCTACAAAAGATGTAAGATAATCATCTTTTATATATCCTGATTTACCACCACTTATCTGTGCTGTTCCTGTTTTTCCACCTATTCTGTATCCTTCAAGTTTAGCTTGTTTTCCTCCACCTATTTCAACTACATTTTCAAGCATCTCTCTCATAAGTTTTGAAGTCTTTTCATCTATTGGCTGACCTATCTGCTTAGGAAGATTTCTTCTTATAACTACCCCATCTTCACTTTCTATTCTGTCTACAAGATAAGGCTGATATAACTTCCCTCCATTTACAATAGCAGAAAAAGCTGCTGCCATTTGAATAGGGGTAACTGCTATTCCTTGGCCAAAAGATATTGTATATTTTTTAAGCCCATCCCATCTTCTGCTGCTTGTTGTGTAAGGTTTTACTTCATATGGAAAATCTACTCCTGTTTTATTATAAAATCCAAAGTTTTCAAGATACTTTTCCATTGTAGCATTGTTAAATCTGTCACTTATAAGTACCATGGCAACATTACTTGACTTTTCAAGAACCTGTGGAAGAGTAAGAATTCCTTTTGTTGATCTGCTGGCTTCTTTTATTGTGTGATTATATTTTTGAATTTTACCATCTTTTATATCAAATTCACTGTTTTTAGTTATATAACCATCTTGAAGTGCTCCTGCTACAACTATAGGTTTAAATATAGATCCTGGTTCTATCTGATTTTGAAATACAGGATTTCTATAATTATTTTTCTTTTTATTAAAAACTGATGTTGCAAGTATCTCCCCAGTATTTGGATCTATTATTACAGCATAAGCCTCTTCAGAGTTTGTAAATTCGTAGTGCTTCTTCATTTCATCATTAAGGATATACTGAATATCTCTGTCTATTGTAAGATATACATTTTTTCCATTAAGATTTAAAGGAAGTTCCTCTTTTGCAGTAGGAAGTATAAGACTTCTGTTTTTAGCAAAAATATTTTTTCTTCTTGCTGTTCTTCCTTTTAAATAATCTTCATATCCTTTTTCTATTCCAACTGTTCCTGTAATATCTCTATTATCTCCTGCAAATCCAACTGTTCCTACAATAGTTTGATAAAGATCTTTTTTATAATATTTTCTTCTGCTTTCTTTTTCTATGAAAATTTCATTATTGATAAGCTTATATTTCTTTTTTATTTTAAGTATTTTCTCATTATCTCTTTCACTTACTGCTTTTGAAAATATTTTATATCTTCTTCCTTTTTCAGCATCTTTTCTTATTTCTTCAATAAATTTTCTATAATCTTTATTTATTTCTGTTTCATTAATAATTTCTTTTACTGCATCTATAGCTTTCCTATTTCCAGCCACTCTTGCAGGATCTACAAATACATTGTATATATTTATATTGTATGCAAGTTCTCTTCCTGCATTATCATAAATATTTCCTCTGTTTCCTTTTATATTGTATACTCCCTGTATCTGCTTTTCAACTACAGCCCTGTACTTTTCATTATTTATTACTTGAATATTGTAAAGTCTTAAAGAAAGAATTATCATAAGAAATAAAACAATATCACTTGTGGCTCTTGCCCTTATTGTAAAATTATTTCTACAGTTAATCTTTTTCCATTTTCTGAATATCCACAAAAAATAAAAAAGAAATATGACTGCCCCTGCAATTATAATATGTTTTTTATAATATATACCTGCTCCAAGACATATTAAATCTATAATAAGTATAAATAGTTTTAATTTAAACAAAGCTGCACACTCCTATCAATATCTTCTCTATTATATTATATCAGATACAGCATGATATTTTTATTTTTTTTAATAATAAATCTTTTTCTTGCTCATGAAATATTTGTAGATTAATTTTAATAAATGTTATATAATTTTCTTGTAAGTAAAGGAGGTAGAATGAAAAAAATTATATATGTCTTTTTCTTTATTATATCTGCAAGTACTTTCTGCCGTTCAGAAAAACTTATTCTTGTAGATTATTCATATATTTTGGATAACTACTATAAAACTCTGTCATATAATAAAACTCTGCATAATCTTAGAGATAAACTTGAAAAAAAATACAATATAAAATTCAATGATAAAAATACAGATGAAAATAAAGAAAAAGCTCTTAACATATACAAAACTATAAAAACGAAATTTACTAATGAAATTACAACAGATATTGATATAGCAATAGCTTTTGCAGGTCAAACAGAAAATTATAATCTTATTTGTGAAAAAAGTGTTGTTCATTACGGAAAAGGAAAAGATATTTCAAAGTCTATTCTGAAATTTTTAAATAATGTATACTTTCACGAACTTACAATAAAAAATGAAAAAAAGCTTCAGTCTGATTTATTTCCTACAGTATAATTAATAAACCGAGAATAAGTATTCTTCTAAAAAATCTTACTCTCGGTTTTTTTATTAGTTTTGTCTTATTCTTTTTTCAAGATGCTTATTAAAAATTAGACTAAATATTAAAATACACATTGCTGCACCTGCAAAATCACCAACAGATTGTGCTGTAAAAGCTGATTCAGCACCAAAAAAAATTGGAAGCACACACACACTACATACATAAATGCTTTTTCTGAACATTGAAAGTCCAAAAGCTGTTTTTATTCTTCCTACAGCAGTAAAGCAGTCAACAAAGCAATATTGAAAAGAAAGAGGAACTATTCCCCAAAGACTTGCTTTTATTCCCTCATATGCTATTTTTGATAAATTTGGTTCATCAGTAAAGAAACTTATAAAATAAGGGGATATAAACTTTGTTGAAATAAACATTGTTGTTGTTATAGTTAAAGCAAACATTAAAACATATTTTTCTGCCCTTTTAACTCTATCTATTTTTTTTGCTCCATAATTAAAGCTTAAAAGAGGCTGTGTTCCTCCTGTTAATCCAAGCAGAGGCCCTGTTATTAAAAGAATATAACTTTGAACTATTGCAGCCCCTGAAATAAGAAGATCTCCCTTCCCTTCTCCGCCATACTTCTGAAGCATTGCATTTAATGCTATCAATATAACACTATCTGTTGTTGTTATAAAAAATGGAGAAAATCCAAATTTAACAATATTTTTTATTATTCTGAAAGAATAACTTCTAAAAACTATACCTATCTTTGTTTTCTTTCCTCTTAAAAATCTAAAGGCAAAGATAAAAGAAAGAATTTGTGCTATCACTGTTGCCCATGCTGCTCCTGCTACTCCCATTTCCATTTTAAATATGAAAACTGTATCTAGAATTATATTTGTAACAGCACCTATAATTACAGTAAACATACTTACCATAGGAAATCCCTGACAAGCTATAAAGTAATTAAGCCCTACAGCCATAAGAGCAAAAAAAGTTCCTAAAGTATATATTGTTAAATATGTATTTGCATAAGGAAATGTCACTGCACTTGCCCCAAACAGCATAATAAGTTTATTTTTTAAAATAAGAAATATTATAGTAAGAAGAACACCTATTACTGAAAGAGCAAAAAAACTATTTGCCAGTATATGCTGTGCTTTTTTATGCTTACCCTCTCCCATTCTTATAGACATAAGTATAGAACCTCCTATACCTACAAGCGTTCCAAAAGATGAAAGAAAAGTTGTTATAGGAGCACACACACCAACTCCTGCAAGAGCCATGCTTCCAATTTCAGGAATATGTCCTATATACATTCTGTCAACTATACTATAAAGAAGATTTACAAGTTGAGCAAGTATTGTAGGAACAGCAAGTTTAAATACAAGTGCAAGAACTGAATCATTTCCCAAATCATTTGATAATTTCATTTATATAATCACCTTGTTATAAAATATTTTATATCCAATTTCCAGTACTTATTAGTATAACACATTCCATTATAATATAAAATAAAAACTGTGTAAAATAAAGTAAATATAAAAACGGTACAGCCATAAAACTGTACCGTTAATATTCTTAATTATTTAAGATTTTGATTTAAACTATATGTAACCTGCAATTAGTCTTCGTTAGAGAAGTCCATAGCAGCAAGTCTTACATATTGTTTCCATCTTCTCTTAGCATCTGCTTTGTTTTTAGCATATAATGCTTCAGCTTCAGTAGGGTTAGATTTAGCTAGAGTAGCATATCTAACTTCTCCTAATAGATATTCTTGATATTTATCCCAGTTAGGTTCTTTACAATCTAATTGTAGAGGGTTTTTACCTTCTTTTTCTAACATAGGGTTATATCTGAATATTGGCCAGTATCCGCATTCAGTAGCTAATTTCATTTCAGTTTGAGCTTTGCTCATACCTTTTTTGATTCCATGGTTGATACATGGAGAGTAAGCTATGATTAAAGATGGTCCATTATAAGCTTCAGCTTCTTGGATAGCTTTTAGATATTGTTGTTGGTTAGCACCCATAGATACTTGAGCAACATAGATATGTCCATAAGACATAGCTATTGCAGCAAGGTCTTTTTTCTTGAATGATTTACCAGCAGCAGCGAATTTAGCAGTTGCTCCTGTAGGAGTTGATTTAGAAGCTTGTCCTCCAGTGTTAGAGTAAACTTCTGTATCTAGTACTACAACATTAACATCTTCGTTAGTTGCAAGAACATGGTCTAATCCACCATAACCGATGTCATATGCCCAACCGTCTCCTCCGAAGATCCATTGAGATTTTTTAACTAGATATTGTTTTAATCCTAAGATTTCTTTAGCAACTTCACAGTCACCAGCAGCTTCTAACATAGGAACTAGTTGTTCTTTAACTTCTTGAGTTACAGCTCCACTTGTTCTGTTAGCAATCCATTTTTTGAATAATTCAGCAACTTCAGCAGGAACTTTATCCATTCCTTTTTCCATTACATCTTGGATTCTGTCTCTTAATGTTTCAACTGCAACATGCATTCCCATTCCGTATTCAGCATTGTCTTCAAATAATGAAGTTCCGAATGATGGTCCATGTCCGTTTGCATTTTTACAATAAGGAGTTGATGGAGAAGATGAAGAGTAGATTGAAGAACATCCTGTAGCATTAGCTACCATCATTCTTTCTCCGAATAATTGAGTTATAGCTTTTAAGTAAGGAGTTTCTCCACATCCTGGACAAGCACCATTGAATTCAAATAGTGGTTGAGCGAATTGAGATCCTTTAACTGTATTTTTAGCCATTAAGTTATCTTTGTAAGTTACATGGTTGAACATGTAGTGAGCATTTTTATCTTCATTTTTAGCTTTAGCTTCATCTAAAGGAATCATTACAAGAGCTTTTTCTTTAGCTGGACATACATTAGCACAAGATCCACATCCTGTACAATCCATTATAGAAACTTGCATTCTGTATTTGTATCCTTCTAATCCTTTTCCTATTGGAGCTTTAAATTCCATTCCAGCTGGTGCAGCTGCAACTTCAGCTTCGTCTAATAAGAATGGTCTGATTGCTGCGTGAGGACATACATAAGAACATTGTCCACATTGGATACAGTTTTCTATTTTCCATTCAGGAACATTTACAGCTATTCCTCTTTTTTCAAATGCTGCTAATCCGTTTTCCATTGTTCCGTCTTCATATCCATTGAATGTAGAAACTGGTAAGTCATATCCTTTAACATGGTTAACTGGATATGCTATTTCTCTAGCATAATGAACTGTTGCATCACAAGAACATTCAGAAGCATATTCTTTATGAGCTATATTTTCTTCAGGAACTAAATCTTTCCATGCTGGATCAACAGTAATTTCAACAATTCCGTCTGCTCCTTTATCAATAGCGTTATAGTTAAGTTGAACTATATCGTCACCTTTTTTAGCATAAGATTTTTTAGCATAATCTTTCATGTATTGTTGAGCTTGTTCAAATGGAATAATGTCTGCTAATTTGAAGAATGCAGATTGCATTATTGTATTTGTTCTGTTTCCTAATCCTATTTCTTGAGCAAGTTTAGTTGCGTTTACGATATAGAATTTAGCTTCTTTTTCAGCAAGAACTTTTTTAACACTGTTAGGAATGTGGTTAAGAATTTCTTCTTTATCCCATACACAGTTTAATAAGAAAGTTCCACCTTTTTTAAGTCCACCTATCATATCGTATTGTCCAATGTAAGCTGGTACTGAACATGCTACGAATGTAGGAGCTTCTATTAAGTAAGTTGATCTGATAGGTTTTTTACCAAATCTTAAGTGAGATCTTGTAACTCCTCCAGATTTTTTAGAGTCATATGCAAAGTATGCTTGAGCATATAAGTCTGTTTTGTCTCCGATGATTTTTATTGAGTTTTTGTTAGCTCCAACTGTTCCGTCAGCTCCTAATCCATAGAATAAGCAAGCTTTAACATCTTCGTCAGATACTACAGTGAAGTTAGTTTCTTCTAATGAAGTATGGTTAACATCGTCAACTATACCTACTGTAAAGTCTCTCATAGGAGCGTCTTTTAATAATTCATCATAAACTGCGAATACTTGAGATGGAGTAGTATCATGTCCTCCAACACCATATCTTCCACCGATGATTACTGGAGATTCTTCTCTTCCGTTGAATAAAGCAACAACATCAAGATATAAAGGTTGTCCTAATGCTCCAGATTCTTTAGTTCTATCAAGAACTGCAATTTTCTTAACTGTTTTTGGTAAAACATTGAAGAAATATTTTTCAGAGAATGGTCTGTATAAGTGAACTTTTACTAAACCAACTTTTTGTCCATTTTTGATTAAGTTGTCAACAACTTCTTCAGCTGTTTCACAAACTGAACCCATAGCAACGATTACTCTGTCAGCTTCTGGATGTCCATAGTAGTTGAAAGGTTTGTAATCTCTTCCTGTTACTTTAGAAATTTCATCTAAGTAATGAGCTACGATATCAGGAATTGCATCATAATATTTGTTTTGAGCTTCTCTTGATGCAAAGTAGATGTCGTCGTTTTGACATGAACCTTTAGTTACTGGGAATTCAGGGTTAATAGCTCTTTTTCTGAATTTTTCTACAGCTTCCATGTCTATTAAGTTTTTGTAAACTTCATAGTCCATAACTTCTACTTTTTGAATTTCGTGAGAAGTTCTGAATCCATCAAAGAAGTGTAAGAATGGAACGCTAGCTTTAATTGCTGATAAGTGAGCAACTCCTCCTAAATCCATTACTTCTTGAACTGAGTTAGAAGCAAGCATTGCCCAACCAGTTTGTCTAGTTGCATACACGTCTTGGTGATCTCCGAAGATGTTGATAGCTTGAACTGATAAAGTTCTTGCTGCAACGTGCATAACTCCTGGTAATAATTCTCCAGCTATTTTGTACATATTAGGAATTTTTAAAAGTAATCCTTGAGAAGCTGTGAATGTAGTTGTTAAAGCTCCTCCTTGTAAAGATCCGTGAACTGTACCAACTGCTCCTGCTTCTGATTGCATTTCAACAACTTTTACTGGTACGTCAAAGATGTTTTTCATTCCTTTTGATGCCCATTCATCTACATATTCAGCCATTGGAGATGATGGAGTTATTGGATAGATTCCTGCTACTTCTGTAAACGCATATGATGTATATGCAGCTGCTTGGTTACCATCCATAGATTGCATTTTTTTTGCCATTTTGGTTCCTCCCTTTTATTTAACTTTGAGTTTTATTTTTAAATCACATTGCTACTTTATTTTCATGTGTGCGACATGACAATCGCACACACACTCTTATTTTACCAATAAATCGAAAAATTGTCTATATTTTCCTTCATTATCTTTAAATATTTATATTTTTTTAGTTTTTTTATCTTTTGCTTACTATTTCATAAGTATCTCTTGCTATTGCAAGTTCTTCATTTGTAGGTATTTTGAAGATTTTTGCTTTAGAATCTGCTGCTGTTAAATCAACTATTCCTTTTTTTCTTACTGCATTAACTTCTTTGTTAATTTTAATTCCCATGAAGTCTAATCCTTCAACAACTGCTTCTCTTATATGAGCTGCATTTTCTCCAATTCCTCCAGTAAAGCAGATAGCATCTACTCCACCTAATTGTGCTGCATAATTTCCTACATATGCTTTTATTTTATAGATAAACATTTTTTCTGCAAGGATTGCTCTTTCGTCTCCTTCAGCAACTCCATTTTCCATATCTCTACAGTCAGAAGATTTTCCAAATACTCCTAAGATTCCAGATTGTTTATTTAATCTGTTATCCATTTCTTTATCAGTAAGTCCTCTTTTTCCTTTTATAAATAATACTGCAGCTGGATCAATATCTCCACATCTAGTTCCCATCATTACACCTTGTAATGGAGTAAGTCCCATAGATGTATCTATACATTTTCCATCTTTTACAGCAGATATTGAAGCTCCGTTTCCTAAGTGACAAACTATTATTTTTGAATGTTCTGGATTTCCTAATTCTCTTAAACATTCTTGAGAAACAAATTTATGAGATGTTCCGTGGAATCCGTATTTTCTTACTTTTAATTCTGTATAATCTTCATATGGAAGAGCATACATAAATGCTTCTGCAGGCATTGTTTGGTGGAATGCAGTATCAAATACTCCTACATTTGGTTTACCAGGCATAAGTTCTTGACAAGTTCTGATTCCTATTAAGTTTGCTGGATTGTGTAATGGAGCAAGTTCATTGTTTGCTTCTACACCTTTTATAACTTCTTCTGTTATTAAAACAGATTTAACGAAATCTTCTCCTCCATGAACAACTCTGTGTCCTATTGCATCAATTTCATCAACAGAAGCTACTACTCCGTGTTCTTTATCTGTTATTGCATTTATAACAAGTGCTAATGCTTCTTTATGTGTAGGCATAGGTTCAGTTACTGTAATTTCAAAATCTTTAGATGGAACTTCATATTCCATTTTAGATCCTTCAATTCCTATTCTTTCACATAATCCTATTGCAAATAATTCTTTTGTTTCTGGATTTAATAATTGATATTTAAGAGATGAACTCCCACAGTTTATTACTAATACTTTCATTAAATTCGACACTCCTCAATAATATTTTCATTTTTTTATAATCTCAATAATATTCTAATATTTTAAATTAGTCTTCACAACATTCTAGGCATGCTTGAGCAGAAGTAATAGCTGTTAAAACAACGATGTCTTCTACATTACATCCTCTTGATAAGTCGTTGATAGGAGAAGCAACACCTTGGATGATTGGTCCGAATGCTTTAGCTCCTGCTAATCTTTGAACTAATTTATATCCAATATTTCCTGCTGATAAGTTAGGGAATATTAATACATTTGCATTTCCTGATACATCAGATAATGGAGCTTTGATTTCTCCAACTGATTTTACTAATGCAGCATCTGCTTGTAATTCATCGTCAAATCTGAATCCAACTTTTCTTTCTCTTAAGATTCTTCCTGCTTCTTTTACAAGATCTACACATTCGTGTTGAGCTGATCCTTTAGTTGAGAATGTAAGAAGAGCAACTCTTGGGTTAATTCCTGCTATTACTCTTGCTGATTCTGCAGCTTCACAGGCAATGTCTGCTAATTGTTCTGAAGTTGGTCTAGGAATTACTGAACAGTCTCCAAATACTAAAACTCCTCCATATAAGTCTTTGAATTGAGATAATTCCATAATAAATACAGAAGATATTGTTTTTACTCCTGGTTTAGTTCCTATTACTTGGATTCCAGCTTTTAATACTTTAGCTGTAGGAGATATTGCTCCAGAAACCATTCCATCTGCATCTCCCATTTTTACAAGCATAGCACCAAAGAAGTTGATATCGTTAGTTAATATTTCTTTAGCTTGTTCAAAAGTCATTCCTTTTTTAGCTCTTAATTCTGCTAACTTATGTGCATATTCATCCATTCTTTCAAAAGTAGCAGGATTAACAATTTTTACCCCTTCTAATGAAATATTATATGCTTTTGCATCGTACATTATTTTGCTTTCTTCTCCAATTAAGATTGGACGAGCTAATTTTTCTCTTAAGATTTCAGCAGTAGCTCTTAATACTCTTTCATCTCCTGATTCTGGTAATACGATTCTTTTGTTAGCTTTTAAAGCTCTTTTTCTTACTTGACCTAAAAAACTCACTTTAATTCCTCCTTGAAATTAATGTATTTCATTACATTTTATAAATAAAATTTTTGTTTCCATTTTTCACATGAGTGTTAAACTCTATCAAAAATATGTAAACTATATTCAAATATATATTAACAAATTTTCCAGTATATTACAATTATTTTTCATATTTTTTTACACACTTTCTCCAGTTCTTGAATCCCAATGAAAAAATGATTTTCTATTTTCTTAGTCAAAAATTGCTTCAATATAATCTTTAGTATTAAACTCTCTCAAATCATCAATTTTTTCTCCAACACCAATGTACTTTATAGGTTTTTTTATCTCTTCAGATATACTGAACACTATTCCACCTTTTGCTGTTCCATCAAGCTTAGTAACAATAAATCCTGTAAGCTTAGTTGCTTCATTGAATACTTTAGCCTGAATAAGACCATTTTGTCCTGTTGTTCCATCTATAACTAGTATAGATTCGTATCTTGAATGACCAAGTTTTTTAATTATTATATTGTTAATTTTTTCAAGTTCTTTCATAAGATTACTTTTGTTGTGCAGTCTTCCAGCTGTATCAATTATAACCACATCTGCTTTTTTATCAAGTCCAGCCTGAATTGTATCATATACAACTGCTCCTGGATCACTTCCTTCTTCTTTTTTTATAACTTCAACATCTGCTCTTTTTCCCCATTCTTCTAATTGCTCAACTGCTGCTGCTCTGAATGTATCTGCTGCACCTATTATTACTTTTTTTCCTGAATTTTTTAACTTTTTAGCAATTTTTCCTATTGTAGTAGTTTTTCCAACTCCATTTACACCTACAACAAGAATTACATTCATCTCTCCTTCTCTTATATCAAGCTTATTATTGCCGTCAATAAGAAATCTAGTCATCACTTCCTTTAAGACAGAATAAATTTCTGCCGGATCTTTTATTCCTCTTGATTTAACTTCTTTTTCAAGAGCGTTAACTATTTTAACTGTCATATCCATTCCTATATCTGACTGAATCAATAAATCTTCTAATTCTTCATATAGTTCTTCATCAATAACAGTTCTTCCTGAAAAAATATTTTTAATCTTTCCAAAAAGTCCCTCTCTTGTACGAAAAAGTTTTTCTTTTAAAGAAGCAAAAAATCCTTCATTTTTTTCCGGCTGAATTTCTTCTTCTCTTTTCTTTATTATTACATCTTCTTTCTTATTTTCCTTTTTTTCAGAAATAATTTTTTCCTCATATTTTTCTATATTTTCCAGATTTTCTGTTTTTTTCTCATCTTTCTTTTCTAATTTTATTTCTTCATTTTTTACAATTTTTTCCTCTTCTTTAATTTCTTCTGCTTTTTTGTTTTTTCCAAAAAGTTTATTAAAAAATCCCATTATGTCCCTCCAATTTATTGTATCTATAATTGAATATTATCATATTTAACATTAAATTACAACATTCCTATTTTCTTAATTGCAAATTTACATTTAATATTATAAAATATATTTACAGAAGTAAAGTTTCATTATTTAAGGAGGATTATAATATGGATAACGCATTAGAACTAGTAAGAAAAGCAAGAAGAAAAAATAAAATTGAAAGAGAAATTGAAGATAATGAAAGAAAAATAAGAGATAATAGAAAAAGAGTAACTCTTTTAAACAATCTTGAAGAATATGTAAAACCAAGCATGTGCTATGAAGATTTTATGGCTATAGTTGAAAATATGAAAGCTGACTATGAAGAAAGAGTTAGTGACTATATCATTAAAAACGCTGACTTAGGAAAAGAAAGAAAAGAACTTATAAAAGCTATAAGAAACTTTAAAGCTCCTACAGCTGAAAAAAAATAATAGAGGTAAATAATGTCAACCAGATATTTAGAGAAACTTATAGATGAGTTTCATAAACTTCCAGGTATAGGAAGAAAAAGTGCTGCAAGACTTGCTTTCCATATCTTAGATATGGACGAAAGCGATGTTGAAAAATTTTCATCTGCTATGATGAATGTAAAAAAGTTTGTAAAGAAATGCTCTGTTTGTGGAAATTTTAGTGAAAATGATTTATGTGATATTTGCAGTAACGAACTTAGAGACAAGAGTATAATTTGTATTGTTGAAGACAGTAGGGATATTATTCCTCTTGAAAAAACAGGAAAATATAACGGTGTCTATCATGTACTTAATGGAAAGATTGCTCCTCTTAATGGAGTTACTCCAGATAAACTAAATATAAAATCTCTTCTTGAAAGAATTGCATCTGAAGATATAAAAGAGATTATTTTTGCACTTAATCCTGATCTTGAAGGAGAAACAACAGTTCTTTATC
This sequence comes from Fusobacterium perfoetens, assembly GCF_021531595.1. Taxonomy (NCBI): domain Bacteria; kingdom Fusobacteriati; phylum Fusobacteriota; class Fusobacteriia; order Fusobacteriales; family Fusobacteriaceae; genus Fusobacterium; species Fusobacterium perfoetens. Next base: position 231,754 of record NZ_JADYUD010000001.1, on the reverse strand, counting down.
TTACAAAACTTATCAAACCATTTGGAATTACTCTTACTAAAATTGCCAGTGGTATTCCAATGGGAGGAAATATTGAATTTACTGATAGTGCTACAATAGCAAAAGCACTTGAAGGAAGGCAAGAATTATAATTTTTAATAAATAATTATTATTAAAATATAAAAATGGATTTTAAATACAAAAATATCTGCATAATTTATACAAGAGAAAAAGATAAAAGCTTTTTAAGAAAAACACTTTTATTTTTTACAATTTCAGTATAATAAGCAGATATTTTTTAAATTTTTTTACTTTTTAAATTTACATAATTTTTATGAAAAACTATCCTTAATAAGGAGGACAAAATCAATGAAAGATTTATTATTTGAAAAATTTGAAGAAATAAAAAAAAGTACTCCTGAACTTACTATGTTTTTAAAAAATTTTCCAAAAGGAGGAGATCTTCACAATCACTCTCTTGGAGCATCTTTCTCTGAATTTGTATACGAAGATGCTATAATAAAAAATAGTTGGTATGATCTTAGAAAAAATATCTTTCTTAATGATGAAGAATATAAATTTTCTGATAAAAGCGATAAAATAATTTCCATTGAGAATTTTAAAAAATATTATACTGAAAACATGCTTAATAGCTTCAGCATGAGAGGATGGGATAAAACTTCTGATGGTGCAAAACATTTCTTCAATACTTTTTTCTCTGTACTTAGCAGTAAAAGAAATGAAAATGATATGATTCTTGAAATTATAAAAAGAAATAAACTTCAAAATGTAAAATATTTAGAACTTATTGCAGAAGCTGTTCCTGAAAATGTTAAAAATTACTATATTGATTTAATAAAAAATTTAGGAGAATTTAACCTTTCAAAAATGAATGAATACTGCAAAATTCTTGACGATGCAGACACAGAAGAAAATTATCTAAAAGTAAAAGAATTTTTAGATGAAAGAGAAAACTTTCTGAAAAGCAATGGAGAAGGAGATTTTACAATTAAATATATCCCATTTCTTGCAAGAGCCAGTGCTCCTCTTTATAAATTTTTTGCAGAAGCTTATTGTTTTATGGTTTACTGCATAAAGGAAAAAAGAATTGCAGGAGTCAACATTGTAGAACCTGAAGATGCTATCCCTTCCAGAGAAAATTTTGAAAATCATCTAAAAATTTTAAAATTTATCTATAAATATCTTTCTGAAAAATACATTAGTTCACAAAAGAAAATAAATCTTACACTTCATGCAGGAGAACTTAATCTTCTCCGTTCACCTTTAGAAGATATGAACGACAGAATATGTAGTACTATCTTTCTTACAAGAAATAAGAATGAGCAAAAATTTCCTGCTGCAAAAAGAATAGGACATGGAGTCAGCATTCCATGGGAAGAAAACTGTAAGGCTCTCTTAAATTTTATGAACACAAATAAAATTGCTGTTGAAATATGTCTTTCAAGTAACGATATTATTTTAGGAATAAAAGAAAAAAATCATCCTTTCTCACTTTATAAAAAATATAATGTTCCTATGATTATATGCACTGATGATGAGGCTGTAAGCAGAAGCAATATAACATTAGAATATGTTAAAGCTGTGGAGGCTTTTAATCTGAATTATAATGATTTAAAAAATCTTTCAAGAAATGGAATTGAATATTCTTTCCTTGAAGGAGAAAGTTTATATATAGATGGAAATTATGATTCTATAAGAAGTGAATTTAAAGATATAAATTCTATTGAAGAGTGGAAAGAAAAGTTTATTGAATATAAAGATTTTATCCTTTCAAATGAAAAATTGAAAAAACAAATAGAACTTGAAATAAGTTTTATAATCTTTGAACAAGAGTACATTTAATACTATAAAAAAGGGCTGTTGTAAATCTATAAAAATAAAATTTTATTTTTATAAATTAGAAAATGCAACAGCCTTTAGATATTTACTGTAAAAGATTTACTCTATGCAGTATAAATTTACTTCTGTTCCGTCTATAAGAGTTACTATAAACCAATTATATCCTTTTTTTAATCCACTCATTCCACAATTTTGAAAATTCATTACACATTCACTTTCAAACATAAGCTGAAAAAGTTCTTTTTCTATAATTTTTCCCTCAAGATTTAAAATTTCTTCTCTAGTCAAAACCACCACTCTCCATAAAAAATAATTTTATATATTATAGTATCATTTCCTTAAATTTTCTACTACAAAACCATCTTATTTTTTGATTAAGCTATATGATATTTAAAATATTACTTTCTATATGTTTTTATATTTAACATTTTTTATTTTTTTAATTCATTTACATATATTTCTTTACAAATCTCTACAAACAGATTATACTTTATAATATAAAGTATAATAAAAAACAGAATAAAATTATTAAGGGGGGTCAGGCATGATTAGTTTTAAAAATGATTACAGTGAAGGAGCTCATCCTCGTGTACTTGAAACTTTATTAAGAACAAATTTAGAGCAGACAGATGGATATGGAGAAGATCCATATACTCTTGAAGCGTATAAAATAATAAAAGAAAAAATCCAATGTGATGATTGTAATATTCGTTTTATTGTTGGAGGAACTCAAACAAACCTTCTTGTTATTTCTCAAATTCTTCGTCCACACCAATCAGTTATATCAGCTGAAACAGGACATATAAACGGACATGAAACAGGAGCTATTGAAGCTACAGGACATAAAGTTGAACTTATTCCTGCTCCTGAAGGAAAACTTACTCCTGCACTTGTAGAAAAAGTTTTAAGCCTTCACACTGATGCACATAATGTTGAACCTAAAATGGTATATATTTCAAACCCTACAGAAATAGGAACTCTTTATAAAAAAGCTGAACTTGAAGCACTGTATAGTTGCTGTAAAGAACATGGACTTTATCTATTCATGGACGGAGCAAGACTTGCTTCTGCTCTTACATCTGAATATAATGATATAGCTCTTACAGATTATCCTAAATTAACTGATGTTTTCTATATTGGTGGAACTAAATGTGGAGCTTTATTTGGAGAAGTTGCTGTATTTGTAAATAAAGATATATTTGATGGTTTCCAATATGCTATAAAACAAAGAGGAGCACTTCTTGCAAAAGGAAGACTTCTTGGACTTCAATTTGGAGAACTTTTCAAAGATAATTTATATTACGAAATTGGTGAACATTCAAATAAGATGGCAGATATGCTTAAAAAATGTTTCTCTGATAATGGATTTGGATTTGCTACTGATTCATACAGTAATCAGCAGTTCCCTATACTTCCTAATAAACTTATACAAGATCTTAGCCTAAAATACAAATATACTTTCATTGAAAAATATGATGATAATAACAGTGTTATCCGTTTTGTTACTTCTTGGGCTACTAAAAAAGAACATGTAGAAGAATTTATAAAAGACTTCACTGAACTTTCTAAGCGTTATAAATAATAAAAATAATAATTTTTTAGACAGCATTTAGTATTTTAATATTAAATGCTGTTTTTTATTTTATAAAATAAAAAAACCATATAAAATTATATGGTTTTACTCTTTAAAGTGGTGCCTGGAGCGGGACTCGAACCCGCAGGGTATTGCTACCAATGGATTTTGAGTCCATCGTGTTTACCAATTTCACCATCCAGGCTTTTTTATTATATTTCCTTGCATAAGGCAATTTATCATACTAAAATATAATATCCTATTTTTATTTTATTGTCAATAAATTTTTATATTAAAAAACATCAATTAATTTTGGAATATTTTTTAATATATTGTATAATGTTAACTGAAAGCAAATTTTAATTTAACAGGAGGATATCATGCTCATAGGAATTAAAAACTGTGAAAAATATAAAGATAATTATGCTGTAGAAGTAGAATATATTGATCTGTTTTCAACAAAAATTTACCCTGATGGAAAAGGCGGACAACTTGGAGACAGAGGACATATTAATAATATTCCTATTTTAGAAGCTAAAGAAGATAAAATTATAATTGCAGAAAAAATTGAAAAAGGTGAATATGAATATTATATAGATACAAACAGAAGAAAAGATATTGCTATGCAGCATACTGCAGAACATCTTTTCTCAGGGATTGCATTAAAAGATTATAACTTGCATAATGTAGGATTCAGAATGGGAGAAGAGGTTTCTACTATTGATTTAGATAGCGACTCAATTTCAGAAGAAACTGTTAAAGAACTTTCTGATAAAGTAAATGAAGCTATTTTAAAAGGTGCAAAAGTTCTTGGAACAACTATAATGAGATATGAAGCAGATACAATTTCAGGACTAAGAAAAAAAATAAGTCCTAAAATTACTGATGAATATATAAGACTTATAAAAATAGAAGACTATGATCTTTGTGCCTGTGCAGGATTTCATGTAAATGATATTAAAGATATAAGAGTTTTTAAAATTTTATCACACGAAAGAATAAAAGGAAAATATACAAGATTTACTTTCATTGCTGGAGACAGAGCCATTAAAGATTATGAAAATAAATCTGAAATTATAAAATCTCTTAATCATAAATTCAGTTGTCGTGATAATGAAATAATAGAAAAAATTGAAAACTTCAAAAAAGAACATGAAGATTTAAAAAAATCTTATAACCTTCTTCTTCATAACTATGCTTTATCTCTTAAAGAAGATATCCTTAAAAATGCTATAGAGATAAACTCTCATAAAGTTGTTGTATTTCATGGAGAAAAAGAACTTGTAAATGAACTAAAAAAAGTTCTTGCAGAAGATAAACTTACCTTTATTGGATTATACGAAGATTCTGCTCTTATTGCTGGAGAAGATATAAACTGCTCTCTTCTTATAAAAGAAATTTTAAATGCTGACAGTTCTGTTAAAGGTGGAGGAGGAGCAAAACAAGGAAATATAAAAGGCATTACAGATGAAAATATTATAATTGAGAGTTTTAAAAAGATTGTATAATTTTATCTGATTGTTTTTTTACTGCTTATCTGATATAATATGGCTTAAACTTTAATTACATTCGGAGGAAAAATGGAAGATTTTAAATTAAATTTATTAAACCTTGATGAAAAGGAATTAACTGACTATATCCTTGCTTCAGGTATGAAAAAATTCTATGGAAAACAAATTTTCAACTGGCTTCATGGAAAATTAATAAGAAATATAAATGATATGTCAAATATATCTTTAAAAGACAGGGAAATGCTTTTTGAAAAAACTTATATCCCTCTTTTTAATCTTATGGACCATAAAGTTTCTAAAATTGATGGAACTGAAAAATTTCTTTTTAAACTTGAAGATGGAAATACAATAGAAACTGTACTTTTAAAACATAAAACAAGAAATACTCTTTGTGTTTCAACACAAGTAGGTTGTCCTGTAAAATGTGCTTTCTGTGCAACAGGAGCTTCAGGATTTGAAAGAAATTTAGATGTTCACGAAATAATAAACCAAGTTTATACTATTGAAAGAAGACTTAGAAATAAAGGTGAAAGTGTAAATAACATCGTTTTCATGGGAATGGGAGAACCACTTTTAAATATTAATAATTTAATGAAAGCTATAATTCTTTTATCACATGAAAATGGACTAAACATTTCAAAAAGAAAAATAACAATATCTACATCTGGTATCGTTCCAGGAATTGAAAAACTTCTTGAAGAAAAACTTCCTGTTGAACTTGCTGTATCTCTTCATGCTGTATTCAATGAAAAAAGAGACCAGCTTATTCCTATAAACAAAAGATTTCCGTTAGAAGATCTTTTCACAGTTTTAAAAGAATACCAAAGAATTACAAATCGTAGAATAACTTTTGAATATATTCTTATAAAAGAATTTAATGTTTCAGATACAGATGCAAATGTCCTTGCAGATTTCATGCATGAATTTGATCACACATTAAATCTTATTCCTTATAATCCAGTTGTAGAAAATGATTTTGAAAGACCTAGTCAAAAGAAAATTGAAAAATTCTATAATATTCTTAAAAATGACAGAAAAGTAAATGTTGTTATAAGAGGAGAAAAAGGTACTGATATTGATGGTGCATGTGGTCAATTGAGACAAAGAAATGCAAAATAATATTTTACAATAAATCTGGAGATTAATATGTGGAAAAAAATATTGAAAATCACTGCCGGTATTATTATTGCAGCGGGAATTACAGGTACTGTTGCTGTATTTCTTATAGTTAACCACTATAAAAAAGAAATACCAAATATAGCAGAGCTTGTAGAGTCTTATACTCCCTCTATTCCCACACAAATATATGACAGAAATGGAAAAGTAATAGATATAATTTATAAGGAATCAAGAGTTCCTGTTAAATTTGAAAATGTCCCTCAGGTTGTAAAAGATGCCTTTCTTTCTATTGAGGACAGAAGATTTTATAGTCATTATGGTATTGATCCTGTAGGACTTTTAAGAGCTCTGTTTATAAATATGAGTTCTGGAAGAGCAAGACAGGGAGCAAGCTCATTTACACAGCAGCTTTCAAGAAATGCTTTTCTTTCTCATGAGAGAAAACTTTCAAGAAAAATAAAAGAAGCTATAATCACTATTGAAATAGAAAAAAGATATACAAAAGATGAAATTTTTGAAAAATATCTTAATGAAATTTATTTTGGTGAAGGAGATTATGGTATAAGAAGTGCTTCACAGTCACTATTTAAAAAAGAACCTAAAGATCTTAATCTTGCTGAAAGTGCTATGCTTGCTGGTATGCCAAACAGACCAGGAGCATACAACCCAAGAAGGAATTTAAAACTTTCTCTTGGAAGAACTCATGTTGTTCTTGGACAAATGCTTAAATATGATATGATTACAAAAGAAGAATATGATAAGGCTCTTGCTCATAAATTTATTCTGGAAGAAAATCTTCCTTCTGATTATGATTTTACAAAAATAGATAAAGATGCAGTCACCGTTGTATATAAAAAAGGATTTGTGAATAAATCTAAAGTGCCAAGCTTTACTGACACAGTTCAAGAAATGCTTATGAAAAATTTTGATGAGGAAACAATATATAATGGAGGGCTTAAAGTTTATACTACTTTAGATTTTGATATCCAAAAAACTGCAGAAGAAGTTTTTAATAATTATGAACCTCTTGTAAAAGATGAGAATCTTCAAGGAGGTATGATTACTATTAACTCTTCAAACGGACATGTTATCTCTATAATAGGAGGAAAAAACTTCCAGCCTGGAAACTTTAACAGAGCCCTTGATGCAAAGCGTCAGATTGGTTCAGCATTCAAGCCTTTTGTATATCTTTCTGCAATTATAGATGGAAAAAGTGAAAATACTATTGTAGAAGATTCAAGAGTTATCTTTGGAAAATGGGCCCCTAAAAATGTTGGTACTCTTTATAGAAAAAATTCAACTCTTTTAGAAGGACTTGATAAATCTGTAAATATGATTTCTATAAAGCTTCTTAGAGATTTAGGACATGAAAAACTAAAAGAAACTATCAAAAAAACAAAAACTAATCTTAATCCACCTAATGATTTAACAGCTTCTCTTGGTTCTCTTGTAGGAACACCAATGGAACTTGCAAAAGCATATGCTGTTTTCTCAAATGGAGGTTATGCTGTTGAACCTGTATTTCTTTTAGAAGTAAGAGATAAAAATGATAATACTCTTTACAAATACACACCTGTAATAGAAAAAACTTTTGATTCTGAAGATATTGCTCTTATGACAAATCTTTTAATAAGCTCTACAAAAACAGGTACAAGTCGTTCTGCCCAAGTTAAAACTAAATATGGAAAAACTATTGAACAAGCAGGTAAAACAGGTACAACAAATGATGCCCGTACAGTATGGTATGCAGGATTTACTCCTGAGCTTGTAACAACAGTATATCTTGGTTATGATGACAACTCTAAAATGGGAAATACTACTGGAGGAGCTTTAGCTGCACCTGTATGGAAAGAATTTTATAAAAAAATTATTGATAATGGTTATTATACTCCAAGCCGTTTTGAATATATTGATAATCTTGTTGCAAACGGAAAACTTTATTATCAAGATTTAGATCCTTTTTCTGGTCTTATTGCTGAAAAAGGAAGTAAAAAATTCCTTCTTAAAAATAATAAAATACAACTTGAACATGATAGTAAATATAAAAAAGGAATAAGAGATATTTTATATCAATAATCACAAAAGAAAAGAGGCTGTAAAACCACAGCCTCTTTATTTATAACAAATTATTCCATAACTCCAATTTCATCAGGAACTATAACATCAGCTTCTGTAGCTGCAAGAATATCATCTACAGTATATCCAGGAGCAATTTCTTTAAGAACAAGTCCTTCAGGTGTCACTTTAAAATAACATCTTTCTGTTACAATGTCAGTTACACAGCTTTTTCCTGTAAGTGGTAATGTACATTTCTTTAAAATTTTTGAAGAACCATTTTTTTCACAATGTTCTGTTGCAACTATTATTCTTTTTACCCCAGAACATAAATCCATTGCTCCTCCCATTCCAGGAAGTAATTTTCCAGGAATTTTCCAATTTGCAATATTTCCTTCCTGATCAACTTGAAGAGTACCAAGAACTGCTATATCAATATGACCACCACGAATAAATCCAAAACTTGTTGTATGATCATGAACACTTCCTCCAGGAATCAAAGAAGCAGGCATACCTCCAGCATCAATTGTATCAATATCTGCATCATCCCAACTTGGAGAAGGTCCACTTCCTACTGTACCAATTTCAGCTTCAAGCCATAAATCTACACCTTTTGGAAGATAGTTTACACACATTAAAGGAACTCCTATTCCTAAATTTACAAAGTCTCCATCTTTAAAAAATTTTGCACAACGAGAAGCAATTAATGCACGCCCTTTTAATTCAGCCATCACTATCTACCTCCTTCTTGTGCTTTTTGTTTTAGTCTTTGCCAATAAGGACACATATGTCTTGTGTTACCTTCTCTTACATATATCATATCAACTAATGGAGCTGGCACATCTATTTCATTAGGTTTCAATTCTCCTATTTCAACTAATTCTTCAGCTTCTACTATAACTAAATCTCCTGCAAAAGCCATTTCTGTACTTATTGCTCTTGAATTCATTCTGAAAGAAATATTTCCTGCTTTATCAGCCTTAGTTGCTTTTATAAGAGTTATATCAGCTCTTAATGGTAGCTCTAATAAATATTCTTTTCCATTTATTTCTAATTTTTGTTTTCCTTCTTCTACTTCTGTTCCAAGTCCAGTAGGCGTCAAACAACCTCCTAAACCATATCCTCCACAACGAATTCTTTCAGAAAATGTTCCCTGAGGACTGAATTCAATATCAAGTTCTCCTGCAAACATCTGATCTCTTGCTATGGGATTAAATGCAATATGTGTTGTGATAAGACTCTTTACTCTTTTAGAGTTAATCAGTTTACCTACACCAAGATCTGGCATTCCTGCAGATACTGCTATTGCATGAATATCTTTAACACCTTTTTCCAACATTCCTTCAATAATATCATCTGCTGCAAATTCTCCATGCCAATCTCCAAACATTATAGTCTGACCATCATGAAATTTTTTAAGAATTTCTTCTTTTGAGAATACTTTTGATAACAATTTCATCCCCACCTTTCTTTATATGATTAATTACTTACCTTTAAAAACAGCTTTTCTTTTTTCCATAAATGCCTTGCAGCCTTCTTGGAAATCCATTGAAGCAGCACATTCTCTTTGAGTAGGGATTTCAGTTTCATCAAGCCACTTCTTATAATCAGAATAATTAGCATCATAAATTTGCTTTTTAATATTTTTGTAAGAAATAAGTGGACCTGCAGCTAATTTTTTTGCAAATTTCATAGTTACCTCTTCTAATTCTTCAACAGTCGTAACTTTATATGCTAATCCAAGTTCTTTAGCTTCCTCTGCTGATACAGGTCTTCCTGTTGCTGCCAGTTCCATTGTACGAGGTACTCCTATAGCCTTAGAAAGAAGATAAGTTGCTCCTGTATCTGGAACAAGTCCTAGATTAACAAATGCTAAAATGAATTTTGCATTATCAGCACAAATCATAAAATCTCCTCCAAGTGCAAGACTTACACCAGCACCAGCAGCTGCACCAGATACAGAAGTAATAACCATTTTACTCATTTTCTTCATGCCATCAGCAACAATACCAACTTTAGCAATCAGACCATCCATGTTTACTTCTCCTCCGGCTTGAATCAATTTGTAAAAATAACCAATGTCCCCTCCTGCTGAAAATGCTTTTCCTGCACTTTTTATAACAAGAACTTTTACTTCAGGATCTTTTTCAGCTGCATCTACAACATACATTAATTCATCAGCCATTTTCTCATCAATTGCATTAAGATTTTTTAAATAATTCATTGTAACAATTCCAATACCATCTTCTACAGTATAAATTAATTTTTCCAATTCCATAAAATATACCTCCTTTTTTTAATGGTACTTAATTACATTTTTAAGATTTTATAATTTATGATTTATATAATAACATTATACCATAAAAAAATACAATTTGTTTATATTTTTGTTATATTTTTATTCAATGATAATTGTATAAATATTTTATGATTCATTTCATACGAAAATTTCTTTTAAAAAATATATTTTTAGAAATAACTTTAATATAAAAAGCACGGTTAAACCGTGCCTCTGCTTTCTCTTCATCATTAATTTAATTTTTATTAAATTTTCATCTATATATTTTTAATTTATTATTTTACTTTTACAGCAATTTTTATAACTCCATCTTTTTTATTTTCAAAAATATCATAACCTCTCATTATATTTTCAAAATTTAATCTGTGAGTTATAAGAGGTGTAGCATCTATTTTTTTATTTTCTATATTTTCCATTATATCTTCACAATAAATTCCATCAACACCACCAAATTTTATTGTAAGATTTTTTCCATACATTTCTAGAAGAGCTAGAACTTGATTTTCCTCATACATTGCGACTAAAATAATTGTAGCATTTGGTCTTGCTATATCCATTGCCATAGAAAAAGTATCTTTTCCACCTGCCACTTCAAAAACTTTATCTGCACCTCTCATATCAGTATATTTTAGAATTTCATCTTTTACATTTTCTTTTGCTGAATTTATTATAATATCTGCATATTTATTTTCTTTTGCTAGATTGAGTCTTCTTTCATCTATATCTACTGCTATAATTCTTTTTGGTTCAAAAAGTTTTGCACACATCATTGTACAAAGACCTGTAGGTCCTGCTCCTATTATAACTATTGTATCTTCTTTTGAAATTTCCCCTATTTTACAAGCCCAATATCCTGTTGAAAGTAAATCTCCTGTAAAAAGAGCTTCTTCATCTGTGACATTATCAGGTATTTTCGTAAGACAATTATCAGCAAAAGGAATACGGACAAATTCTCCCTGTCCTCCATCTATTCTACATCCTAAAGCCCAACCACCATTTTTATCAGTGCAGTTATTTACATATCCTTTTTTACAGTAAAAACATTCTCCACAAAATGTTTCACAGTTAACAGCCACTCTATCACCAATATTAAATTTTTTTACATTTTTACCTTTTTCTTTTATCACTCCTACAAATTCATGTCCAAGTACAGTTTCCTTTTTTGCTCTTGGTACAAAACCTTTTTTAATATGAATATCACTTGAACAAATAGTAGTTAATGTAACTTCTAAAATAACATCAGATTCATTTTCTATTTTAGGGTTTTCTCTCTCTTCAAATGTTAAATTAATGATATCTTTAAATACTACTGCTTTCATAGTGCTCTCCTTTTTCAATCATAAAAGTATCATAGTTTTATTCTAAATTTAAAGTCATTTCAACATGAGGTATTCCATCTTCTAAAAACTCTTTTGAACAAACCTTAAATCCTTCTTTTTCATAAAAACCAATTGCATAACACTGGGCTTCAAGATAAATTTTTTTTGGTTTCATCTGTTCTTTTATTAAAGAAACAGCTTCTTTTAAAATTTTCCCTCCAAGTCCTTTCCCATGTTCTGCTGTTAAAACTCTTCCTATTTGTATTATTCCTTTTTCTTTTTCAAATATTCTAAGATAAGCAGTTACATTATCATTGCATTTATAAAAAACATGTAAACTTTTATAATCAATATCATCTATTTCCTGATATGCACATTTCTGTTCAACTACAAATATTTTTACACGAACTTTTAATATCTCATAAAGTTCAACTATAGTTAATTCATTAAAGGATTTTAATATAAGTTCCATATAATCTCTCCATAATTATAAAATAACTTTTTAAAAATGTTCTTTTACTATATCATCTAATTGATTTGCAATTTCTTCAAATGAGCAATTTAAATTAAGAGTACGAACACTAATTTTATTACCACTCATATGATAAGTTTGATTTGGTTGAATGGTTTCATCAGTTTGAGCATACAACAACATTCCAGATACAATGTGTGGAACTTCTCCATATTCAGCATCTTTATTTTTTACATATGTAAATATTTGATATAAATTACTAGAATGAAGAGTATTACTGCTATATTGTTTTTGTGTAGTGTGAGTATAATATTTTGCATCAATAATTAAAATAGTATTTCCTTTAGATAACATAATATCTGTCTGCATAATAGGCAACATGAAACTAAATTCATCATCTAATTGCCAAGAAATTTGAGAAGCACTTGCTTTAATTTCAGGGTGTTCTTTTCTATAATATTCAAGAATAAATTTTTCATATAACCGACACATTCTTTGTTCGTCTAAAAATTGCATTAACTTAACAGAACCATCAGCAGTTGTCTGTAATAATCCTTTAATAATAAGATAGCAAACAGACATCAACATTTGATAGCTTTGATTGTTACGATGAAATCTAAATTTCCAATTTATATTGTAAATATCTATTGTTTCTATATCCTTAAAATAAGGAAGTAACTTTTTTAATTCTTTTTTTCTTACCTTTGGAATATCATACCTTAAAAGTAATTCCATTGTAGTTTTTAAAATATGATTCATATAAGAATTAGCTGAAAATTCATCATAAATACAAACTAATTGCTGTTTAATGATAGTTTGTTGCCTAATAGATTCTGTAACATTAATCTTACCTCGTAGACAGCTTAACGATTCAGTTTTTTCAGTATATGCACGATTGAGACCTCGTTTTATTTGTACTGTTACTCCTTTTACAAGGATAGCAGATAATAAATCTGCAGTATTTTCAAATTCTTCTATAGCACAACTTGCATACCCTTGTTCTTTTAGAACTTGAAAAGCATATGTAAGCATATAGTAAATATTTTGAATTTTTATCATCTAATTGCCTCATATAGTATAAATTTCCATTCTTGAACTTTACTTGGTTCATCAAACCAATATTCATTTAGAAGAGGAATAATTTCATATGTAATTACAGCATTTAACCACATATCATTAATATCTTTATCTGTACAGAAATAGCTATGTCCTATACGGAAACCTCTGCCAAGAGATTCATCATTTTCAATAGCTATATTTAATTTTTCAATAACTACAATAAGATTATCAAATTTTTTATTATTTTTTTCTTGACGATACTGATGAAAACCAACTGTTTCAAATGCTGGAGAAAATTCAAAAAATGCAAAACGGCGTCTAAGAGCATAGTCTAACATTGCAAGGCTACGATCTGCAGTATTCATCATACCAATAATATAAACATTTTCAGGCACAGAAAACTTTTCATCTGAGTAAAGTAGTTGTAAAGCTACACCACGCTTATCACTTTCAATAAGCATAAAAAGCTCACCAAAAATTTTACTTAAATTACCACGATTAATTTCATCAATGATAAAGTAATAGTCATTTTCAAGATCAAGTTCTGCTTTTTTACAAAAATTATAAAATGGTCCTTTTTTTAATTCAAAACCAGTTGCTGCAGGTCTAAATCCCATAATAAAATCTTCATAGCTGTAACTTTGATGAAATTGTATCATCATTACTCTACTAGGATCTTTAACTTTCATCATAGAATATGCTAATCTTTTAGCAGCAAATGTTTTTCCCACACCTGGTGCTCCCTGCATAATAATATTTTTTTTATTTCTGAGTAAATTAACTAGAAGACAATAGTTTGCTTCACTCATATATACTTCATTTAAAAAATCATCTTTGGTATAAATAGGGAATTGAATTTCTGTTTCTTCTGTTTCTTCAATCACTTCATCTTCAAATATTGCATTTAATTGTTCAACATAATCAGTGTAAGGAGTAATATCTGTTAATGCTTTCAAAACTGCTTGTCCAGGATGTTCCCAATCACCTTTGTGAGTCCAGTTAATCTGACGAATATTTTTATAATCATCTTTACGAGAAGAATCAAATATATAGTCAGAAGTAACTACACCTTTTCCAATAATACGATGCATTCCTTTTTTTACAAAAACAATATCTCCAGGCTTCATTTCATTAACAAATTGCCATGTAGCATGAGCAGCATTTTTATAGGAAAGAGTAGGATCAAAACACTCTTTCATTTTTTGTTTCATTGCATCTTTAGTAGTGAAATTAGTCAGATTACCAATTTCTCCCCAACCAATAGCCATAATACCATCATCATAAAAATCATCCCACATATATGCATTATTTCCTGGAGAATAAATCCAATAATGTACTGTCTGAATATCTTTATCTCCAATAGCTTCTCCTATGTTTGTTCTTGATTTTTCAACTTCTGCTGCACGAATTTCCTGATTTACTTTTTCTGAAATAACCCATGCATAACAAGATAGTTCAGGAAAATTTTTATAATGATAATTACCTTTTTCAAGAGCAGAAGAACTTTTATCAATGATACTAAGATACTCTTCACCAGTAGGAACAGTTTCAAAAGATCCAATGCTTTTAATATAGTCAGCTGGCATATTTTCAGGATTAGAAATATACCAACGATTACGAGAATCTAAATTGATATATTTATATGGACGAATCCAATAAAGAGCCATTGTTAAATTCCATCTAATTCCTTTTTGCTGAGACACAGTATCATAAATTGTTATAAATTCTTTTTTATTGTTATCTGAATTAGTATCTGCATATTCTAGAGCTAATGCAAATATTTTCCATAAGTTTTCAATATCATTTTCTTGACGATCTCCAATAAAATAATAAAAAGTAGCTGCCATATTATTTAAAACAGGTATCCCATCAAAAAAATTAGGAACAGGTGCTTTTATAGAAAATTCTTGAGCAAAACCTTGTAAAATAGATATTCTGTTTGTTTTTGTAATTCCTTTATTAAAAAGTCCAAAAATTGTAAATGGATCAATATCAACAAGATTATTATCTTTTTCTAATTTTGGCAAACGCATATTAATATTGAAATAAATATTTTTTATTTTTTCTATTAATGTTTTCCTATCATTTTTATATGGTAGAAGTTTATCTGCTAATTCCATATAAAAGTCTATCCAATCAAGACATATTTTTATTTCCATATTATATCCTTTCTAAATTTACTTTATATTTCACTATTTTCTGTCTCTATATTTAAGAAAATAAAATCTTTTGTTCCTAATACTAAATCTATATTATGTTTTTCTAGTATCTTTTCAAAGATTAATCTTTTTATTTATTCTTTTCTAGTGCTCTTTTTAATAATTCTATTGCAGGTTCATCGTCAGAATTTCCTGTTCCAAGCTCTCCACGGAATGCTTTATCAAGAATAGTTTTTTCTAAAATTTCTACCTTTTCTTCCAGTGAGATAAGTTCAGAAATTTTATTTTCCTCCTCAAAAACTTTATCTAAAATTCTTACTATTTCTTTTTGCTCATCAAGTGGAGGTAAAGGGAATAATGTACTTTTTAAGAAATCAACAGGTACTCTTCTAAAACCAACACTTCCTGTCATATTATATTCTGCTTCTTTTCTAAAATTTTCCTGTCTTAAAAATTTGTGTAATAAACTATTAATTACTCCTTGATAACATCTCAAAACATGAAATTCAGTTGTACCGTATCCAATATTATTTTTTAAATTTTCTGCTATAGCACATTTTCCATTTTCCATACAAGGAGTTATTTTGGCAAAAAGTACATCTTCTTCAATAAATTGTGTGTAACCTTTTTTTAATTTAGAATATTTTTCATATTCTATTTTTTCAATTCTTCCTGTTTCTTCTGAAACAGATTTCATAGGAACAAATGACACTTCTTCATCTTCGTTAAAGTCAAGAACTTTCTTTTTAGGATTAATCTCTGTTATATCTCCTAATCTTGTCCATACCCAATTTTCAGGAACTTTATAAGGAACTTCATCTTCATTAACAAGCATTTCAGAAACATCTTTTATTTTTGCCTTAAGATTGTTTTTTAATTTTTCTTCATTGATTTTTAAAAGAAGTTCTTTTGCATTTTCAGTTTTATTTTCTGCTCTCCATTTTTCTGTCAATTCTCCTGTAAATGCTTTTGAAAGAACAGCTTCTCTCCTTAAAGATGTTTTTTCTTTTATCTCTTCAATAATTTCTTTTATCTTTCCTATTTTTTCAAACAAAGAATCTAACTTTTCAACTATTCTTTTTTGTTCCTCAAGTGGCGATAATGGAAGTAATAAATTTTCTATAATATTCCCACTTATATTAGGCTGTGCTCCTCCATAGGCTAGTCTTAATAATTCTTCTTGCATTTTTTGAAAATAGTAATTTCTATAACCATGAGTCATGCCATATTTTATTTTTAAATTTCCTACACGTTGATTCTGAACACAAATTATATCTTCATTAAAAATTCCTATTTTTCCAGTTGTTGCACCAGACATGGCCAAAAGCAAATCATTTTTTTCTAATAAATATTTTTTATATTTCTCTTGTAACTTTATTCTTGCTGCTTCTGTTAAATCTACTCTGTTATTTTGAATATTTGAAATCCTAATTAATGGAGTATTTCCCGTTCCATATTCATTACTATTTACGGCAACTCCATTTTTTAACTCTAAAATATTTCCTAATCTTGTCCATACCCAATTATCTGGAACTTTATAAGGCTCTTCTTCTTTGGGAATTACTGCTTTTATTAATCTTTCTTCTGGTAAAAGATTATCTTTTTTCTTAAGCATCTTTTTTCACCCCGCAAAGATCTAGCTCTTTTAAGATTCCTTTTAATAAATCAAGAGCTTCTTCTAATTTTTCTATACATTCTTCACCGTTTTCAATAGGATTTTGAAGTTCTTCTGCATTATCTTCCACTTTTAAAAGTCCCATATCAAGTGAGTAATCTTTCTTTTCAATTTCTTCAAGAGTTACTTTTGTCCATCTTTCAAGTTTTTCTTTTTCTTCAGCATTGTCAAAAGTTCTTTCAAATTCTTCAAAATGTTCTTTTGTTAATGGATTTGTCTTTCCAAAGTTTGGCATATTGCTTCTTAAATCATAGTACCAAATCTCTTTTGTATTATTTTCATTTGATTTTCCTCTTGTGAAAAATAATACATTTGTTTTTACTCCCTGAGCATAGAATATTCCTGTTGGAAGTCTTAGTATTGTATGAAGATTACATTTATTCATTAAATCTATACGAATATCTTTTCCAACTCCACCTTCAAATAAAACATTATCAGGAAGAACTATTGCTGCTCTAGCTTTTCCAGAAGTTCTTAAAGAATTATATATCACTTGTAAGAAGTTAAGCTGTTTGTTTGATGTATCATAAATAAGGTCATCTCTTGTTGCTCTTTCTCCTCCTTTTTTAGTTCCAAATGGTGGATTTGATAGGACTATATCAAAACCGTTAAGCTGTTTTCCAAACTCTGATAATGTATCCCCCTGAATGAAATTTCCTCCAATTTCATGAAGAATAGCATTCATAAGCCCTAATCTATGTGTATCAGGTACTAACTCACAAGCTGAAAAAGCTTTTGTTTCTTGATATTCTCTTTCTTCATCTGTAATAGGTCTTTCATCAGTTCCAAAATAATCATCATATTTTTCTTTTAAATATTTGTCAGCTGCTATTATAAATCCAAAAGTTCCTCCTGCAGGATCACATATTCTTTCTCCTAATTCAGGTTTTATAACTCTTACCATTGAATCAATTAAAACTCTTGGTGTGAAATATTGCCCTGCTCCTGATTTTTTTTCAGAGGCATTTTTTTCTAAAAGTCCCTCATATAAATCTCCAAGATTTTCTTTATCTTCTGAATACCATTCTATTTTATTGATTTCAGTAAATATTTTCTTTAGGTTTGCTGGCTCTGCAATTCTTGTCTGAGCATTTCTGTATATAGTTCCAAGTGTTGATGAATTTTTACCAAGTCTTAAAAGAGCTTCTTGATATTTATTTCTAAGGTCTGTCCCATCAAGTTTTGCAAGTTCTTCCCATCTATATTCTTCAGGGATTCCTATTTTATCTTCTGTTCCAAGCTCATTTGCTATTCTTAAAAATAAAATATATGTAAGCTCAGTTACATATTCATGGTAAGTTATCCCGTCATCTCTTAAAACATTACATAAATTCCATAATTTTTGTACAATTTCGTTATTAGTCATTTTCTTATCCTCTCAATTTATTAATTTAGCAGAATGCCATCATATATTATTTCCATAATTTCATCAAGTTTTCCTTGTAAAATTTTATCTATTCTTTCAGCTCCTCCATAAGTTTTTTTAAATTGTCCATCATTAAAATCTTCTTTTGTAATATATTCATCGCCTCTTAACATAGCTTCTATTCTTTTAAGAAGCTGTTCTTGAGGTTTGCTCCATTTAGTATTAAGTTTTCTTATTTTTTCCATAACTTTTCTTATTTTTTCATCTTTGCTTATAAGCTCATTTTTATCTTCTGTAATTGCATATTTAACAAAAGAAATAATATCTATTAAAATATCTTCATTTTTTACAGTCTTATAAGCTGTATTAAGGTTTGTTTCACTATATCCATAGGCATCAAGAGATTTTTTTATCTCTTTTAAATCTTCCTTAGTAAAAGCCTTTGGAGATGTCTTAAGTATTTTTAGAGCCTCAATTTTATCTTCATTCTCTTTTACATATTTTTTAAAACTTTCAAGATAATCTTCAGGAGTCTTATTTTCTCCATAATCTTGCTCTATTGAAAGAACTTCATCACTTTCATGTGATATAACCTTATAATTATTATTTTCTATTCTAATTTTATCAAGATATATTAAAAACTCTTTTTCTTTTTCTAAAACTTCAATTTTTTTACTATCCTCTGCATTTTTTAAATCAGAAAAATATTTATCTATATCTGTTATCTCTTCCCCTCTCATTTCTTTTGATAGAACTTTGATACGATTTTCATTTTCTTTTTTAATAACATTTTTCTTTCTCTGAAGTCTTGCAACAATCTGTTCCATAAAATATGATACAGATTTCTCATCTTCTTTTATATCGTCAAAATTTTTAAATAAATCTTCTATAGAAGTTTTAGGACTTGTAACAACAGGTTTCATATCTGAGTATTTTTCCAAATCCTTATAAATATCAACTGCATCATATATTTTGAAGCATTCTTTATTTATTGAAGGACAAAGTCTAGTTGCTCTTCCTATCATCTGTTCATATAAAATTCTGCTTTTTACTTTTCTTAAAAACACAAGATTGCAAATTTTTGGAACATCTATTCCTGTTGTAAGCAGGTCAACTGTAACAGCTATTGTAGGGTAATTATCATTTTTAAACTTTCTTATAAGTTTATCAACATCTTTTACAGAGCCTGTTATCTTAGTTATCATGTCATTATTCATCTGGTAAGCTCCAAGATTTTCAAACTCTTCTCTTAAAATTCTTACAACCATATCTGCATGCTCATCATTTGCTGCAAAGATAAGAGTTTTTTCTTCTCCCTCTGGGCTTATTTCATTTACAAGAGCCTGACATACAGCTCTGTTAAATCCCTCTGTTATAACTTTAGTATTGAATTTTGTAATATCAAAATCAAGTTCATCCTCCAAGTTTTCAACTATCTTTACTTCCTGTGTAGATGTATCATAAACCTTTATCTCACTGCCTTTTTCATAATGTATCCCATCTTTTCCAAGCTTTGTAACTATTTTATATGGTGGCTCAAAATCTACAAGGTAACCGTCAAGTACAGCTTGTCTGTATGAATATTCATAAACAGGGTTTCCAAATATTTCATAAGTATGAAGAGCAGGTGTTGCTGTAAGAGCTATTTTATCTGCATCAAAATATTCTATAACATTTCTATATTTACTTTGATATTCTTTTTCATCTCTTATAAGAGCTTCTTCCTCTGTTGGAACTCTATCTAAAATATATCCTCTGTGAGCTTCATCAACGATAATACAGTCATAATCTCCTACTGAAAGATAATTCTCATCATTTGGGAATAAAACTCTTTTAATAAGTCCTTGAACTGTTACAATATGTACTTTTGTATCATGTTCAGGGAACTTGCTCTCTAAATCTTTTATATCGTAAAGCTGTGACAGTGTATATTGGTCTTCTATTTTTGTGTTTTTAAATGTATCATTTGCCTGTTCTCCAAGACTTGCTCTGTCAACAACAAATAAGATTCTATTATATTTCTTGCTTTTTATCAGTCTGTATATTATTCCAAGGGCAACTCTTGTTTTACCTGTTCCTGTTGCCATTGTAAGAAGAACTTTATGTTTTCCACTTATAAGAGCATTTTCTACAGCTTCTATTGCCTCAGCCTGATAATATCTTAAATTTAATCCATCTGGTGACTTTAAATATTCTATTGAATTTTCAGCAAGTCTTTTATTTGCTAAATCATCATCTTTTTCCATCAATTTCTCTAAGTTTTCAGGAGAATAAAATCCTTTCAGAGGCTTTGAAACATTATTTTCTTTTCTTCCATCTAAAAACCAGATACCTGATTTTTCAATTAAATCTTTATTATATTCTCTTCCATTGCTTGCAAACATAAAAGGAACTTTATATTTACTGTATGGAGCTCCATCACAAAGTTTAATATCTTCAGGAATAAATATACCTTTAGCATACATTCTTGCATCTCTATTAAGTGCAGAAGTAATATCTACACCATATCTTTTAGCTTCAATCACACCATATAGAGTATTTTTATAAAAAAGAGCATAGTCTACATATCCTTTTTCTCCATCTTCTTTGATACACAGCCACTCTGCTATTGCCATTGCCTTTCCTTTTTCAGGAAGAGTTTTATTTAATTTATAATTTAAAGAATTAGTATCAACTTCCCAACCCGCTTCTCTTAACTGCTCATCTATAAGAACTCTTGTTTCTGCTTCTGTAAGTTCTATTGGCTTTTTACTTCTTATTATTCTCTTTCTTTCTTCAGGTGTTTTATGTGTTATATCTTCAGATTTTAAAGCCTGAAACTCTTTAGACTTAATTTCAACTTCAGAAAGAAGAGCCTCATATTTTTCTTTATAATCAATATATTCAGGTGTTTTATATTCTATATCTTCTGAATTAAAAGTGCAGTCACTTCCATAAACTTCATTAAACCAGCCGCAAAGTTTTACAACAAGTGAAAGCAGAGCTTCTGCCTCTGCCATTTCACCTTTCATATCATGTACAGCTATGTTTCCAGCTTTTCTTATTTTATGAAAAATTTTATCTATATCTTCTGGTATTAAATCATAGTCTTTTAAAACTCTAATTCTGTCTATCTGGTTTTCAACTTCAGGAAGTCTTTCTACCTTTATCATTAACTTGGCTATATATTCCCCTAATTGTCTTATTTTTATAATTGCAGTATTTGGATCTTTATGCAGTGTATACTCTGCCATCTCTCCTATTTGAGCCAATATACTCCAATCTTTTTTTTAAAATTCAAAGTTTGTAGCCATATAATCACCCCAAAAATATAAGTCTTATCTTCTTCATTATATCTTAGGTCTATTTTAACATATATTTAAGCTAAATTATATTCAAATTATTAAATTAAAGTTATAACTTTATATCAAAATTTTTAATTATTTATTTTATAAAAAAAGAGAGGATAAAATACCCTCTCTTTAATCTCTTATATAATTTTTTCAACTATTTTACTTCTTTATGAATACATCTTCCATCAGCTTGATGGCAAGGAGTCATTGTGATTTCAGTTAATTGAACATTATGTGGAATATTTGCAGCATAAACAATAGTATCAGCAACATCATCTGGAGTAAGAGCTTCTATTCCTCTATAAACAGCATCTGCTCTTTCTTTATCTCCTTTAAATCTTACAAGGCTGAATCCTGTTTCTACAACACCTGGCTGAATATTAGTAACTTTTATTGGAGTATCAACAAGGTCTATTCTTAATCCATCACTTAAAAGTTTTATAGCTGCTTTTGTAGCACAATAAATTGCTCCACCTGCATAAGCTGAAACAGCTGCTATTGAACCAAGGTTAATTACATGACCTTCCATTTTATATTCAAGCATTAAAGGTACAACTACTCTTGTTACATAAAGCATTCCTTTGATATTTGTATCTATTACAGTATCAATATCATCTATTTCTGCTTTATAAACTTTATCAAGTCCATAAGCAAGACCTGCATTATTTACAAGAATACTTATTTTTTTCCATTCTTCTGGAAGACCTAAAATTGCTGCTTCAATACCTTTTGCATCTCTTACATCAACTATTAAAAGTTTGATTTCTACATCATATTTTTCTTGTATCTCTTTCTTAAGTGCTTCACCTTTTTCTGCATTTCTTACAAGAAGAACAAGTCTGCACCCCATTTTAGCAAAACCAAAGGCTGTACTTCTTCCAATTCCTGCTGTTGCTCCTGTGATTAATACTACTTTTCCTGTTAATCTGCTTTCCATAGAAACTTCCCTCCTAATTTAACTTAATATATACTTTTCTTTTATCTTGTCAACTGTATCATACATATTAGTATTCGTATCTATATCCACAATGAAATCACATGAAATTTGATAAAGTATTCTTCGTTTATTATAAAGTTCAACTATTGTCTCATAGACATTTTCCACATTTAAAAGAGGTCTGTGTGTTTTATCTTTTACTCTTTCATATATGCAATCTATGCTACAATTTAAGTATACCACAAAAGATGTTTCTTTTAAACTCTTTATATTTTTATTATCTACTATTGAATCTCCTCCTGTTGATATAACTATATTATTTTCAAGAGATTCTCTGGCAATTATTTTTCTTTCTAAATCTTTAAAATAATTTTCTCCCTTTTCTTTATAGATTTCAGTAACAGGTCTTTGTTCTATTCTTTCTATTTCCCGGTCAATATCTATATATTTCATATCAAGAGCTTTTGCCAAAAGCCTTCCTATTGTCGTTTTTCCACTGCCCATAAATCCAATCAGAGCAATATTATCTTTCATATTTTCACCTCTCATTTTAGAGTATATCATACCTTCTGTTTTATTCATACAATATTTTTACATTGATTAAAAATATATAATTTATTTTTATTTTTGTAGTATTTATATTATAATGTGATATGATTTTAGTTTTCCAAAAGGAGTTGATAAAAATAGAAGATAAAATTTTAATTATAAATACAGGGGGAACTATTTGTATGGTTCATCAAGAAAAAGGAAATCCTTACAGTCCTTTAAGACCTGCAAACAACTGGGAAGAAGTTTCAAAAGATTTTCCTGTGCTTAATAGTTTTCCTATAGATTACTGTCAGCTTAGTCCTCTTATAGATTCATCAAACATGTCACCTGAAGCATGGATAAAAATAGCTCACATTATTTACGAAAACTATAATAAATACAGAGGTTTTGTTATTCTGCATGGAACAGATACAATGGCATACACTGCTTCTGCTCTTTCTTTTGTGCTTAGAAACCTTTCAAAACCTGTAATTCTTACAGGTTCTCAAAAGCCACTTCAATCTGTAAGAAGTGATGCTCTTCAAAATCTTATTACATCTATTGAAATTGCAGGACATTCACTTTATGACATCCCTCTTGTACCTGAAGTTGCTATTTTTTTCAGAGATTCTCTTATAAGAGGAAACAGAGCCAGAAAAAATGATGCTACAAATTATTTTGGTTTTTCTTCTCCAAATTTTCAACCTCTTGGAGAAGTGGGAGCAGAAATAAAAATATCAAGAAATATTTCTCCTCTTCCTAAGAAACCTTTTTTTATAGAACCATGTTTTGATAATAATGTTCTTATCCTTGAACTTTTTCCAGGAATTAAGCCTTCATTTTTAAAGAATCTTTTTACAAACATGACAGAATTAAAGGGAGTTGTTCTTAAGACATATGGAAACGGAAATGCTCCTACTTCTGATGAATTTATAGAAGTTATTGAATATCTTAATTCTAAAGGAATAATTGTTGTAAATATTTCTCAATGCACAACAGGAATGGTTAAAATGGGACTTTATGAAGCAAGCAGCCGTCTTATTCAGGCTGGTGTTATAAGTGGAAGTGATCTTACTCCTGAAGCTGCTGTAACAAAACTTATGTATCTTCTTGGAAAAAATATTTCTATGGAAGAAATTAAACAAAAAATGATGATGAGCCTTGCAGGAGAACAATCTATAAGCCAATGCAACTATGCTTTTACAAATGATAAGTATTCAGAGAATTTTTCCTATGAAATTACTCTTCCTAAAAAAGTGTCTGCAGATGATCTTGTGAAAATTGATATTGATATTCACAATATATGTTTAAAAGACAGCTGTCAAACTTCTGCTGAATTTAAACTTGATGTATATAATAGTTCAGAAGATGCTCAAAGTAAAACTTATATTATAGAAAAGGATTTAAAAAATAGTAATTCTATTTTTACAACTATTTCATATACATCTAAAAATTATATTTTCACAGATGATAAATTAATTATAAGTATTATTTCTAAGGAATCTTTCTCCTTCAGTAATTTTGATATAAATATTTTCTATGAAAAGATTTAAGATAAATATATTTATTTATAACCTAATATAATTAGATATACTTAAGTATTAACTTTACATTTTAAGAAGTTTTCTATTATAATAATTTTATATTAGAGAATTTCAAAACTACTGATAAATCCACAAAAAAAGAGAGCAATTTTGCTCTCTTTTTATATTAATATTTTTTTAAATTTGGAAACTGACTATCAAGCATTTCATCCATTTGTTCAGTCATTTTTTTATTTTCTTCTGTTAAGAATTTATCAAAATCTCCTGTAATCTCTATTGTTTTTATTATATCTCCCTGAGCTATTTTATTTACAACTTCTTGATCTGCATCAGAAACAACTTCTCCAAAAATTGTATGATGATAGTTAAGCCATGGAGTTTCCACATGAGTTATAAAAAATTGTGATCCATTTGTATTTTTTCCTGCATTTGCCATTGCAAGAAGCCCTTTTCTGTCAAATACAAGTCCTTCTTTAAATTCATCTCCAAATTGATATCCAGGTCCTCCTGCTCCAGTTCCTGTTGGATCTCCTCCTTGAATCATAAAATCAGCTATAACTCTATGAAATTTAAGATTGTCATAATATCCTCTTTTAGCTAAATGTGTGAAATTTAAAACTGTAAGTGGTGCTACTTCAGGGAAAAGTTTTAAATTTATATCCCCTTTATCTGTAACTATTTTTGCATTTAATACTAAATCTGACATTGATACCTCCGCTTTATTTTCTAATATTTTTATATTTTTTCTTACAGGAGTTCCTGCAAGTTTATTTCTTCCTATTGTAACTAAAAATATTACAACTATGAAAAGTATAAGAGTTTTTATCATATTATTCTCCCTCTGCTGCTTTTTTCAGTTCATCTCTTGATATTGTTCCATATATTTCATATTTCCATCTTGATTTTATATCATTTTCTATTCTTGCAATTTCTATATCATTTGCATCTAAAATTTCTTTTAAATCTCTCTTTTTTTCTCTTACATCAACAATTTTTCCTGATATCTCCATTTCAGCATCATATTGAATACATTCTTTTAAATCAGCTTCAAGTTGTGCTTCTTCTTTTAAAAGTACATCCATTCTTTCAAGAAGAATTCTTTTTTTCTTTTTAAGATCTTTTACTGCATATTCAAACATTCTTTTTGTTACTTCTGAACCTGATTTTCCTTTTAATTCTTCTCTTACAGAAATACAATTTTTTATATATTCTTCTGTAAGTCCATTTGTTTCAGCTATTTTATCAACTGTTTCTTTAAAAGTTTTTATTTCTTCTTCTGATTTATCTCTTATATCAAGTTCTGCCAATGCAAGATATAACTTCTCATATTTAGGTATTATTTCTTCTTTTATAAATTTTATTTTTTCATTATCATTTTCTTTTTCTGCTGTTCTTAAATTTACTTCTGCATTTCTTAATATTTGCAGCATTACTTCTGTGTTGTAATCTTTAAAATCTTTCTTATTCATTTTATCTCTCACCATAATATTGATAATAGTGACATTCTATTCCACCATTATAAAGTTTTCTATTTTTAGTTGACTTCTTATCAAAATATTTTTCAAATTCAGGATAAGAAGTAATTATATAATAAGACCACTTAGGAAATCTTGTTTTACATACATCACCAAGAAGTCTGTAAAGTCTCTCAACTTTTTCATCATTTAAAAGTCTTTCTCCATAAGGAGGATTTGTTACAAGACAACCTTTTTCTGCTGTAGGTTCAAGATCAAGGAAGTTTTTACATTCAAAAAGAATATCCTCTTCAACTCCTGCTCTCTCTGCATTTTCTTCTGCTATTTTTATAGTTTCTGCATCTATATCAGAAGCATAAACCATAACTTTATTTTCATAATCTTCCTGAGAAAAAGCTTCATCTCTTAAATCTATCCAATAATCTTTAGGGATAACTTTCCATTCTTCAGCAGCAAAATTTCTGTTTACTCCTGGAGCAATATTTCTTCCTATCATTGCAGCTTCAATGGCAATAGTACCTGTTCCACACATAGGATCAACAAAAGGTCTGTCTCCACCTTTCCAACGGCTTAATTTTACAAGAGCTGCTGCCATAGTTTCCTTAAGAGGAGCTTCATTTATTAGATTTCTGTATCCTCTTTTATGAAGAGCATCACCACTTGTGTCTATCATTATTGTAAAAATATCTTTATTTCCTTGAATCTTTATTCTGAAAAGAGCTCCATTCTCAGGGAATTTTTCTATATCATAAATTTCTTTCATATTTTCAACTATAGCTTTTTTAGCTATTTTCTGAATATCAGATTTAGAAAATAATTTAGATTTAACAGAACTTACCCAACTTATAGGGAATTCTCCATTTTTCTCTATTATTTCACTCCATTTTATTTTTTTTACATTTTGAAAAAGTTCTTCAAAAGTAAGAGCTTTAAATTCTCCCATTTTTATAAATATTCTATCTGCACATCTAAGGTGAATATTAGCTTTTACTACATCTTTAAAATTTCCTTTAAATTCAACTTTTCCATTAAAAGCATGCACATCTTTAAATCCAAGTTCAACACATTCATCTCTTACTATGCTTTCAAGTCCCATAGTTGATGATGCAATTATTGTAAAATCTTTCATTAGTTTTGTTTCTCCTCAATCTTTAATTTTTCTTTTTTATTTTTTAATATTCTTATATAAATAAGTTTTATTATTGCAAATATAGGAACACCTAAAAACATTCCTAAAGTTCCCATAATATTTCCCATAATTATGACGGAAGCTATTATCCAGAAAGAACTTATTCCCACACTTTTTCCTAAAATTTTTGGACCTATTATATATCCATCAACATTCTGAGCAATTATTATTGCTAGAAGAAGATAAAAACATTTGACAGGATTTGATAAAAGAACAAGAATAAATGCTATGATTCCTGCAGCTATTGAACCAAAATATGGAATCATATTTCCAACACCTATCATAACTGCATTTAAAAGTGCATAAGGAACTCCTGCTATTTTCATAACAGCAAAAGCTATAATTCCTACTATAACCGATATTATTATTCTTCCTGCCATATAATTAAGAAAAATATTTTTACATTCTATAAGAAATGAAAGCCCTTCATCAGCTTCTTTTTCTCCATAAAAAATAAATATCATATTTTTTATATACTGCATAAAATATTCTCTGTTATAAATAAAATAAAGAGCTAAAAAACCACCAAGAAAAATTATAAATATCTCTACTATCCAATCAATTACATTAAGACCTAGTGAAATTAGAAGAGCTCTTATATTATTCATATTTTTCACAAAGAAATCTTGTATAGCTTGCTTTATTTCTTCTCCATCCATAAACAAAAGATTTTTTTCTCTTAAAAACTGGAATACTTGTTCTAAGTATTTATTAAAATTCTCTTGAAAAGCTGGAAATTTTTCTATAATTTCTTCAAAACTTTCTATAAGATTTGGTATAAACCATAGAAGTGTTGCAGTTAAAAATACCACAAGAGCTACAAGAGATAAGGCTATTGCCATTCCTCTTTTAAAATTTAGTTTTTTTTCTGTAAATTCTACCATAGGATTAAGTAGCACTGCTATAAACATAGCATATATAAAAGGACGAAGATATTTAGAAAGTCCATTTAAAATGCTTAAAAAACCATTCATATTCTGAAACATTGTCTGAATAAGAATAAGTAGAGTTCCTACTATTAAAGCTTTTATAAATAAATGTTTGTATTTCATCAAAGTACCACCTTTTGTTATATTTATCTGGCTATACTATCCAGTTCCTCTGTACCGTCTTTTTTCTCTCCAACAATTTTTATAAGAAGTCTGTCAGGAATACCTATTATCGCATCTCCTGCATTTGAAATCCAGCCTTGTTTCACACATATTTTTAAAGGTGAATTTGAAGAAGTAACCCTTACCTTCATTTTTTCAACCTGAACATTTACTCCTCCAAGGTTTGTATTTATAAAATAATCTTGTCTTTTTTCTTGAAGAGGATATACATATTTAAGCTGGTTATCTACATATATTTCTATTTTATTCCCTTTTACTGCTTCTATTCCAATAACATATTTAACAGCACAAAAGAAAAATACGAAAAGAAACAAATAAATAATAATGTCTCCCTTTTTAAAATAACATGGCTTTCTTTTCAATGTTTTCTCCTTAATTAAAGAATTCATATTTTTATAATTAGAATTTTTTTCCTATTCCTTCACCCATAAATATTTTTGTTTCTATTCCATTTATGCTGTTTTCAAGAATATCTCTGTCAATTTCAACCCTGTCTTTTTCAAGGAACATTATAACAGTTGAACCTCCAAAATAGAAGTATCCTTTTTCCTCTCCTTTTTTCACAAATGTTTCAGGCTTATATGTCTGTTTTATTCCTCCTACCATTGTAGCTCCTATTTCACACATACATATATCACCATATTTTTCTGTTGAGAGAACGGAATATTCTCTTTTATTTTCACAGAAAATTCTGAAATTTTTTCTTATAGCATGAGGAGATACTGAATAATAATATCCCTTTATCTCTTTACTTTCTGATATTTTTCCATCTGCTGGAAAATGGAATCTATGATAATCTACAGGGGCAAGTCTTACTATTACCATTATTCCTCCCTGATATTTTTCTGCAAGGACTTCATCTTTAAAAAACTCATTCAGTGTAAATTCTTCTCCTTTTAAAAAGAACTTACTGCTGTCATGAAGATTTTCTATAACAAGAATTTTCCCATCTGCAGGAGAGACTAAAGTATCTTCATCATAATCTATTTTTCTTGCTCCATTTTTTAACTCCCTTATGAAAAAATCGTTAAAAGATTTAAATTCTTTTAAACTTTTTTTAGATTCATTAAGGTTTATCCCATTGTCCTTAGCAAACTTTTCTATCATCTTACATGATTCAGGACTATCCATTTTTTTTCCATACCATTTTGAAAGAAACTTTCTTTTTACTGTAGCTTCAAGAGCAAGCTTTCCAAAAGGGTTGTAATATAAAAATTTTAAAAAGTTTTCTCCGGGAACTTTTTCTATTTCAATTTTGTCTGTGCTTCTATTAATATATTCTATTTGCTTAAATTCCATTTCTGCTCCCAATATTAGATTTTTAATTTTACTTTATTTTTATAGATTTTTTACTTTCTTTATTATATAATTATTAAAAATATGATAACCAAGAGAAAAAAATCTCTCTTGTATTTTATCACACTTTCCTGAAATAATAAAATATTATATAATAAATTATAGAGCAGCGGAAAATACAAATTTATTTTATTGGAGGATACTAATGAAAAAAAGAATTGCATTGATTGCACATGACAAAAAGAAAGACGATCTTGTTAAATTTGTCAAAGAACATGTTGAGTTTTTCAGAAATTATGAACTTGTAGCAACAGGAACTACAGGAGGGAGAATAATGGAGGCAACTGGTCTTAATATAAAAAGATATCTTTCAGGACCTCTAGGAGGAGACCAGCAAATCGGAGCTGATGTAGCAAATGGTTTAATTGATGCTGTTTTCTTTTTCCAAGATCCCCTTACTAGTCAGCCTCATGAACCTGATATCAGAGCATTAGGAAGACTTTGTGATGTACACAATATACCAATGGCGACTAATGAAAGAGCTGCTCAGCTTTTAATAACAGGTTTAAAATTTGAAAATGGAATCTTATAATTAAATTTATATTCAAAAATTTAATTTCTAAAGCAGCATAGTTATGTGCTGCTTTTTTATTTTATGGTTTTTAAGATTCTATCTTTTGGTGTTTCATAAAATATAATCACATATTTTTTATCTTAATAAATCTTTATTTAGAATAAAATTTTATTCTGTTTTAAAAAAATTATTTCTATGATATAATAATGTGTATGTTTAAAAAATTGAGGAGGAAAATAATTAAATGATATCAACAAGTAATCTTAGTATGAGATTTCCTGATAAAAAACTTTTTGAAGATGTAAATATTAAATTTACTCCGGGAAACTGTTATGGACTTATCGGTGCCAATGGTGCAGGAAAATCTACTTTTGTAAAAATACTTTCAGGAGTAATAACTCCAACTGAAGGAGAAGTAATATTAGATAAAAATAAAAGAATGGCAGTTTTATCACAAAACCACTTTGCATATGAAGATGTTAAAGTTTTAGATGTTGTTCTTATGGGGCATAAAAAACTTTGGGATATAATGGTTGAAAAAAATGCTATCTATGCTAAAGAAGACTTTACTGAAGAAGATGGTATGAGAGCTGCAGACCTTGAAGGTGAATTTGCTGAACTTAATGGTTGGGAAGCTGAATCAGAAGCAAGCACACTTCTTACAGGACTTGGTTTAAGAGCAAAATATCACGAAATGCTTATGAAAGAACTTAACGAGCCACAAAAAATTAAAGTTCTTTTAGCTCAATGTCTTTTTGGAAATCCTGATGTACTTCTTCTTGACGAGCCTACAAACGGACTTGATATAAAAGCTGTTGCATGGCTTGAAAATTTCCTTATGGATCTTGAAAACACAACTGTTATAGTTGTATCTCACGACAGACACTTTTTAAATAAAGTATGTACACACATTGCTGACATTGATTATGGAAAAATTAAAATGTTCGTAGGTAACTATGACTTCTGGTATGAATCAAGTCAACTTATGTTATCATTAATTTCTAATAAAAATAAAAAACTTGAACAAAAAAGACAAGAACTTCAAGAATTCATTGCAAGATTCAGTGCCAATGCAGCTAAATCTAAACAAGCTACATCAAGAAAAAAACAACTTGAAAAATTACAGCTTGAAGATATGCAAGTTTCTAACAGAAAATATCCATTCATTGAATTTAAACCTGACAGAGAAGCAGGAAATAACATGCTTAAAGTTGAAAACCTTACTAAATCTATAAATGGTGTTAAAGTAATTGATAATCTTTCATTTACAATAAATACTAAAGATAAAGTTGTTTTCCTTTCTGAAAGCGATATTGTTAAAACAACTCTTCTTTCTCTTCTTGCAGGAGATTTAGAACCTGATTCAGGAACAATTACATGGGGAGTTACTGTAACACATGCTTATATGCCTAAAGATAATTCTGCTTTCTTTGAAGGTGTTGACTTAGATCTTGTTGACTGGTTAAGACCATATTCACCTGATCAGCACGATTCTTTTGTAAGAGGTTTCTTAGGAAGAATGCTTTTCACTGGTGAAGAATCTCTTAAAAAAGCAAAAGTTTTATCTGGAGGAGAAAAAGTAAGATGTATGCTTTCAAGAATGATGATGTCTGGAGCAAATGCACTTTTATTTGATAACCCTACAGACCACTTAGATCTTGAATCTATTACATCACTTAACAAAGCACTTATAAAATTCCCTGGAACTATTTTATTTGCTGGACACGACCACGAATTTATTCAAACAGTTGCAAACAGAATTATTGAAATTCTTCCTGATGGAAAAATTATTGATAAATTAATGACTTATGATGATTATATTCAAATGAAAATAGATGAAGAAAAAGATAATGATTAGTAAATAAAAAATTAACCCTGCTAAGAAATTTCAAAGCAGGGTTTTTTATATTACTTTTTATTTTATTTTTCTAGGTTTTATCCATTCAGAATTATTTCCCATTTGATAATTCTTTATAAATTCTTCTTTAAATTCAGGAAATCTATCTTCAAGTATTGCTTTTCTTGCATTTTTCATCAAATGTACAAGAAAATATAAGTTATGATAAGTTGTAAGTCTTTGTCCTAAAATTTCACCAGCTTTTAAAAGATGTCTTATATATCCTCTTGAATAATTTCTGCATACATAACAGTTACATCCTTCATCAAGAGGTCTGTCATCTTCTGCATAACCTGCATTTTTTACAACAAGTCTTCCATATTTTGTAAATACAGTTCCATGTCTTCCTATTCTTGTAGGCTGAACACAGTCCATCATATCTATTCCAGATTCAACAGCCTCAAGCATATCTAAAGGCTCTCCTACTCCCATTAAATATCTTGGTTTATTTTCTGGAAATTTAGGAGTTATTTTTTCTAGAATTCTATACATATCCTCTCTAGGTTCTCCTACAGCAAGACCACCCATTGCATATCCTGAAAAACTTTCATCCATTTCAAGAAGAGATTCTAAGCTTTTTTCTCTTAAATCTTCATATATCCCACCTTGAACAATTGCAAAAAGTCCTTGTTCTTCAGGTCTTTTATGAGCATCTATACATCTTTTTGCCCATCTTGCAGTTCTTTCTATTGAAGGAACTAAATACTGTCTTGATGACATTCCTGGTGGACATTCATCAAAAAGCATTACTATATCTGAACCTAAATTATTTTGTATCTCTATTGATTTTTCAGGAGATAGAAAACGCTTTGAACCATCAAGATGTGAACTGAAAGCTACTCCTTCTTCTGTTATTTTTCTTAAATGACCTAGACTGAATACTTGAAATCCTCCACTATCTGTAAGGATAGGTTTCTCCCATTTTGAAAATCCATGAAGTCCTCCAAATTTTGCTACAATATCATCCCCTGGTCTTAAGTGAAGATGATAAGTATTTCCAAGTATTATTTCAGAACCAAGTTCAACCAGTTCTTCTTTAGTCATTCCTTTTACTGTTCCCTGTGTTCCTACAGGCATAAACACTGGTGTCTCTACTGTTCCATGAGGTGTAGTTATTACACCTGCTCTGGCATTACCAGTCTTTTTTATTAATTCATATGTTACAGGTAATTTCTGCATTTGTTCTCCTATCTTTCTACAGCTACTACATCTTTTATCTTCTTAATATTTTCAAGAAGAAGATTGTAGTCTCTTTTGTTGCTTATTTCAATAGCAACTTTTATTTTATTAAAATCTTTATTATTTCTTTTTATTGTACTTGAGTTGATATCTGTAAGAACTATTTTATGATTTGCAATAAGATTTACTATCTCCATAAGAATATTTTTATTGCTGTTTGTTATTACAGAGAATTTAAATTGATATTTATTTACTTTTTTATTTATTACTTCTTCGTCCCATTCAACATGAATTACTCTATCTGGATCATGCTGAACCATATTCTCAAAGTTTTTACAATCTTTTCTATGAATTGCTATACCTGTAAGTTTAGTTACATATCCTCCTATCTCATCTCCAGGAAGAGGAGTACAGCATTTTGCAAATCTTATAAGAGTATTGTCAACACCCTCAACTATAATTCCATAATCATTTTTCTTTCCTGATTTACTTTTCTGAACAGCTGGAGTTTTTACTATTTCTCCAGGCTCAAGAGGTCTATGTGCTTCAATATCTCCTCTAAGTTTATCTACAATAATATCTACCTTACTTCTCTTTTCTCCCATTATGAAATAAAGATCATCGTAAGTAGGAACATTATGTTTTTCCATGTGTTTTTTTACAACTGGAGATTCTTCAAAATCTTTCAATGACATTGGAACAGGAAGTTTAGAAATTTCTTTCTCAATTATATCTTTACCAGCTTTAATAGTTTCTTCCCATTTTTTATCTTTAAGCCATTTTCTGATTTTATTTTTTGCTCCTTGAGTAACAACTATATCAAGCCAGTCATTTCCTGGCCCTTTAGCACTTTTAGAAGTAATTATCTCAACTCTGTCACCACTTTTTAATTTATAATCCAAAGGAACAATTTCTCCATTTACTTTAGCACCTATACATTTACATCCTACTTCTGTATGAATAGCAAAAGCAAAATCTATTGGAGTAGAACCTTTTTTCAGCTCAGATATATCCCCTTTAGGAGAAAATACAAAAATTGTATCTTCTATTATATCCCCTGTTATTGTGCTTACAAAGTCTTTAGCATTATCAGCTTCTTTATTTACTTCTATAATGTCTCTAAGCCAGCTGTAAACTTTATCTTTTTTTGTTACCTTTGATTTTTCTTTATAACTCCAGTGAGCTGCAACCCCTTCTTCTGCAATTCTATCCATTTCTTCAGTTCTTATCTGAATTTCAACAAATTTTCCTTCAGGCCCTACTATTGTAGTATGAATTGATTGATAGTTATTTGATTTAGGTACAGCAATATAGTCTTTAAATCTTCCTGGCACTGGACTGAAATGTTCATGGATAACTCCAAGAGTATGATAACATGTTACCACACTGTCAACTATTATTCTTATTCCTGCAAGGTCATAGATGTCATCAAAATTTCTATGTTTTTCATATATTTTTTTGTAAATACTATAAAAATGCTTGAATCTTCCATTTACCTGACATTTAATTTCTGCTTCAGCCAGTATTTTTTTTATTATTTCAACAACAGACTCTATATAGTCACTTCTTTCTCCTCTTGTTTCATCTACAAGAGTTTTAATTTCAAGATATATTTCAGGCATAATATAATGAAAAGCTCTATCTTCAAGCTCTGACTTTATTTTTGCCATACCAAGTCTATGAGCCAAAGGAGCATAAATAGCCAATGTTTCTTTTGATATTCTCACCTGTTTTTCAGGAGGAACAAATTTAAGAGTTCTCATATTGTGTAATCTGTCTGCAAGCTTTATAATTATAACTCTCAAGTCTTTTGACATTGCAAGCATCATTTTTCTTATGCTCTCATCTTGCTGCTTTGTTCCATTTGGAAGATTTTTAAGCTTCGTAACCCCATCAACAAGATGTGCAGCACTTTCACCAAAATTATATTCAATATCTGCAAGGGTTATAAAAGTATCTTCTACAATATCATGAAGTATTCCTGCTACAATGGAATCTGTATCCATTTTCATATCAATTAAAATCTTAGCTACTTCAGTAGGATGAAGAATATATTTGTCCCCTGACTGCCTGAATTGTCCCTGATGAGATTCTTCGGCAAAAGAGTATGCTAACTTTATCTTCTCAATATCAACATTTAAATTATTCTTTTTTATACTATCCAATATCTCTTGCCAATATTCCATAAATTACCCTTTCTTTGATAAGCCCTATTTTTTAATATTTTATTAGTGACAGTACAGGATAATTCTTAAGTTTTCCTCTTCCGTCAAATTCGTCTGCCAATTCAATTAAAAATCCTATTCCTACAACTTCTCCCCCAAGGCTTTCAATAAGTTTTACTGCTGCCTCAGTAGTTCCACCTGTTGCAAGAAGATCATCTATTATTACAACTTTTTGTCCTTTTTTTATAGCATCTTTATGAATTTCTATTGTGTTAGTTCCATATTCAAGTTCATAACTACATGATACAACTTCTCTTGGAAGTTTTCCAGGTTTTCTTACAGGAACAAATCCGATACCTAAATCATAAGCAACAGGTGCTCCAAATATAAAACCTCTTGATTCTGGTCCTACAATTACTTCTGCTCCTTTTTCTCTAGCAAAATCTGAAAATTCTTTAACAGATGCTTTAAAAGCATCTCCATGCCCTATGAATGATGTTATGTCTCTAAATGTTATTCCTTCTTTTGGAAATCCTTCTATTGATGTTATATAGTCTTTATAATTCATATCTTTTCTCTCAGCCTCTCCTCTAATTCTAAATAATCTTTATTATATCTTTCTCTATATGATACAAGTTTCAGTGCTGATTCAGCCTGTGCATATTCTTTTTGATTATAAATCATATATGCAAGAGTCATATACAGAGAATCACTTCCTCCGTATGAAACAATGTATCTTTTTATTTCTTTTTCACCTAAAGCATATTCTCCAAAATATTCACCTACTGCATAAGAATAAAATATTACAA
Source organism: Fusobacterium perfoetens (assembly GCF_021531595.1). Classification (NCBI taxonomy): domain Bacteria; kingdom Fusobacteriati; phylum Fusobacteriota; class Fusobacteriia; order Fusobacteriales; family Fusobacteriaceae; genus Fusobacterium; species Fusobacterium perfoetens. Next base: position 195,268 of record NZ_JADYUD010000001.1, on the reverse strand, counting down.
AATCTCTGTCTGAATTATATTTTCCCATTCCTTTTTCAAGAAAAACTCTTAGTTCTTCTTTTTTTCCCATATCATTAAGAAGTTCTGAATATATTTTATAATAAACTAAATCCAGTTGTTTTTCCTGACTAAAAACTTGTTTAAAATTCTTATAAGCATTTTTTAAATCTCTTTCTTTATAAAGAAGATATGCTTTTAATTTAATAGTTTCTGCATTTATTCCTTCAGGAGAAACTTTATTAAGATATACTAAAGATTTTTTTAAATCTCCTTTTAGGAAATAAATATATCCTGTATTTCTTAGACTCTCCTGATCTTTTCCATCAATTTTAAGTGCTCTTGAATAATAATAAATTCCTCTGTCATAATCTCCTAGCTTTACATATGTTCTTGCTATTTCTTTAAGAGTTATTATATTATCTTCATTTTTCTGATAAGCTTTTTCATATTCTTTAAGAGCTTTAGTATAATTTCCTTCTCTTACATAATTTATACCTTTTAATATATAGTATTCTTCTTTAGTGCCTTCTTTATGGGTACTTTTCACTTCAGAAGATGTGCATGCTGTAAAAATCAAAATAATTATAAAAAAGATTATACTATTCTTTTTCACTCTCTTCTTCATCTTCTTCTTTCTCCATTCCCGGAACAATTACTCCTCCGGAAATTATAAGCTTAACTGCATCATCTATCTTCATATCAAGGAAAATTATATCTTCCTTTGCAACACAAATAAACATTCCTGATGTAGGATTTGGAGAAGTAGGTATAAATACATTACATAATTCTTTCCCTGCTTTTCCTGACAGTATTGCATTTTCTTCAGAAGTAAGAAATCCTATACTGTAAATTCCTTTTCTTGGATATTCAACTGCTATTGCTTTTTTATAAGTATTTCCTTTTTCCGATGATACAAGACTTACAATCTGATTTATTGTAGTATAGATATGCTTTACTATTGGAAGCCTTCCAATAATTTTATTAATAAATCTTGTTATCTTTTTCCCAACAATATTTTTAGCTATATATCCAATAAAAGTTATAAATATGAGTATACTTAACAGATAAAGGATATATACAACTGTAACTAAATGGATATTATTTTCTATTCCAAAGAATATGATTGCATTATTTATAAGAGTTGTAAAAAATGACTCCTTTGTAACTGCTACAATAAAGTTTACCATCCAGTTAATAATAAATATTGTTAAAAATAATGGTAGAATAACAATAAGGCCTGCATAAAAATGCCCTCTTATTCCTTTTCGCATATTTCTGCTTCACTTTCCTTTTTGATAAGTACTTTTAATATTCTCATTTTTTGTATTTCAAGAACTTTAAGTTCAACTCCACTTATATGAACTGTATCTCCTACTTCAGCTATTTTATCTAGCTCATTCATTATAAGTCCTCCTAAACTTTCATAGTCTTCAGACTCAGGAAGTTCTATATCAAGTTCTTTATTTATTGTTTCTATATCAAGCATGGCATCTACTTCATAAGTATTAGGACCTTTTTCTTTTATTGTTTCCTCATCTTCTTTATCATATTCATCTCTTATTTCACCGAATATTTCTTCTATAAGATCTTCTATTGTAACTACTCCAACTGTTCCTCCATACTCATCTATGACTATTGCCATATGCACTTTCTGAGTTTTAAAGTCTTCAAGTATTTTTATTATTGATTTTGTTTCAGGAACAAAATAAGCCTTTCTTACAAATTCTTTTACAGGCATATCACATTTTCCATCTTTAACTGCATTTAAAAGATCTTTTATATAAAGAATACCTATTATTTCATCCATAACATCTTTATAAACTGGTATTCTTGAATATCCAAGTGTTGTTATATCATTCCACACATCATTTACAGATTTATTTCCTTCTATTGCAAACACAGAAGTTCTTGGAGTCATTACTTCTCTTGCACAAGTTTCTCCAAATGTAACCATAGACTCTATCATATCTTTTTCTTCTGCTTCAATAACACCTTCAGCCTCTCCTACATTTACATAAGAAAGAATATCTTGTTCTGTTATCATAATTGCTTCATCTTTTATGTCCACACCTATAATTCTTCCAATAAATTTTGAAATCCCTGTAAGAATCCATATTACTGGAGTTGTAAGTTTTGTTAGACAATAAATTGGAATTATAACTGATTTTGAAATTTCTGTTGAATTATTTTTTGCTATTACCTTTGGTGTAATTTCTCCAAAAATCAAAATAACCACAGTCATCACAACTGTTGATATAAAAACAGACATATTTTGAGAATTTCCCATTCCCTTGTCACTTAAATAACTTGTAATAAAAGCTGTTGCCAGTGATGTTGCAAGAATATTTACTATATTATTTCCCAGTAGGAGTGCTGTCAGCATCTCATTTGGTTTTTTAAGCCAATACTTTAAAAGTTCTCCTTTTCTTGGATTTTTTTCTGTTATATCTTCAAGATGAATGCTTCTAAATGATGTAAGAGCTGTTTCTGATGCTGAAAACATACCTGACAATAAAATTAATATTACTAATAAAAACAAATAATGATACGTGTCCAATTGACAAATGCACCTTCCTTAAAATTTAAAAAGTTAAAAATGTTTTATTAAATCGCTTTTTGTTACTATTCCTACAAGTTTTTCATTTTCAAGTACCAAAGTATAGCTTATTTTTTTATCAAGCATCTCTGTTACCACATTTTCAAGGTCATCTTCAAGAGAAGAAACCATTTTTACTTTTGACATTATATCTTCTACCTTATAAGAAGAAAATTTGTTAAGCTTTTCCTGATACTCTTTATTTCCAGGAAGAGTTATCATCACTTCCCAAAATGCAAGTACAGGTGGCAGAGGGAATTTACCTTCTTTCACAAGAATGTCATCTCTTGTTATTATCCCTACAACCTTTTCGTTTTCAAGTACAGGAACTTTTCCTATTCCTTTTTTCATTATATTAATTACTTCTTCAAAACTGCTGTTTGGGCTGACTGTTACTAAATTTCTGTTCACTACATCTTTTACTTTTTTCATAACATACCTCCAAATCTGCTGTACTTATAAATTTTTATTTCTTTATTCTATTATGAATAATTTATCACCTTTTTGAACTACAACTCCATCTTCAACTAAAATTCTTACTACCTTCCCTGAAAATTGTGAATTTACTTCATTCATCATTTTCATTGCTTCAATAATACAAACAGGATCTCCAGCTTTTATATTCTGTCCTTCCTGAACAAAAACTTCTGCACCTGGAGCAGGAGAACGATAGAAAGTTCCAACCATAGGAGAAGTAATTATATTTCCTGATAATCCTTCTGCTGATTGTTTTTCTTTCTTTTCTACTTTTTCAACAGGTCTTGCCACTTTTTGAGGTGCAGCAGCTGTCACTATTTCAGCTGTCTTCTTCTCTTTTTTTAAAACAAGTTTTTGATCTCCTGTTTCAAGAGATATCTCTGTAAGCGAATGTTCATTCATATTTTCTGCCAGTTTTTCTATTAATTCTAAATCAATGTTTTTCATTATTTTCTCCCAATTTTATATAATTCAAAATTTTATGCCTTTATTATTAATTGCTTCCTATTATTCTAAGCTCTTTTACTCCCTCAATTTCACTTATAAGTTCAAGCATTCCTTCTATTTTTCTAAGAATATTTTCTGTTGTCTGAACTGATATAGTAGCTCTTCCTATTCCATCAATAGCTATATTTTGAATAATTGTAAGTATATTCATATCATGTGAAGCTATTACATCAAGTATTCTTGCAAGTATTCCAGGCTCATCAACAAGTGCAAGATGAATGCTGAATACTTTTTCTTTTCCACTTTCAAAGAAAGGCTTTATATAATCTTTATATTTATAATAAGTACTTCTGCTAAGTCCAACCCTTCTTATAGCTTCATATTTAGAAATTTTCTCCTGCTGAATAAGATCATTTACTTTGATTACATTCTGAATTGATGTAGGCAGAATTCTTCTGTCTACTATAAAGTATTCTCTTTTTTCCTCTGTTTCTGCCTTCCTTCTTCTTCTATTTGCCATTTACTAACTCCTCCTTGCAAAAAGCTTTCACAGTATTTTTTAATAGCATAGCTATTGTCATTGGTCCTACTCCTCCTGGAACAGGAGTTATATGAGAGGCTATCTGGCTTACACCTTCAAAATCTACATCTCCGCAGATTTTTCCTCCTTCTCTGTTAATTCCCACATCAATTACAACAGCACCTTCTTTTACCATATCTTTTTTCAAAAATCCTGCTTTCCCCACAGCAACCACTATGATATCAGCTCTTTTTAAAATTCCTGTTAAATCTTTAGTTTTACTGTTACATACTGTCGTTGTTGCACCTTTATTTATAAGAAGAGAAGCTGTCGGCTTTCCTACTATATTGCTTCTTCCAACAACTACAGCATTTTTTCCATTTAAATCCATATTTAACTGATCAATAAGATATATTATTCCTTGAGGTGTACATGATATAAATCCATCTTCATCGCCTAGTACAATTTTTCCTAAGCTCTCTTGTTTAAATCCATCAACATCTTTTCTTATACTTATTGCATCACATATTTTTTTCTCATTAATATGTTCAGGTAGAGGAAGCTGTACAAGAATTCCATTTATATCTTTATCGCTGTTTAATTTTTCTATTTCTTTTATAAGTTCTGCCTCAGAAATTTTATCAGACAATACAATCTCTTTACTGTATATTCCTACTTTTTCACAAGCTCTTATTTTAGATCTGACATATATCTTTGAAGCAGGATTATCTCCTAAAATTATAACTGCAAGACCTGGAATTTTTCCTATCCTTTCTTTATATTCTGAAACTTCTTTTTTAAGATTTTCCAAAATTTCCTCTGAACACTTTTTCCCGTCAATTATCATAAATCAGTTCTCCTCTCAAGTATCTCCTATAATAATTTTTCACCTATTTTTATAAAGTTTCCATTTAAAAGATCAGCTCCTGACAATATTTTTTTACTTTCAGGTTTTGCAAGAGTGATTATTACTGATCCGTCACCTACTTTTACAACAGGTCCTTGTCCTTTTACTTTATCAACAACCTCTCCGATTTCTCCATTTTCATATACTCTTTGATTTTTCTTTACTCCGTATACTTTTAACATTTTATCGTTAAGAGTTGTAAAAGCACAAGGAAAAGGATTTATTCCTCTTACAAAATTATAAATTTCTTTTTCTGTTTTATTCCAATCTACTTTTAAATCTTCTTTTTTAAATGGCTTTACAAAAGTGGCTTCAGAATGGTTCTGAACTATTCTTGGATTTGTTCCTGCAAAAATCATTTTTACTGCTTCTGATAAAGCTTCTGCTCCTATGTCTTTCAGTTTATCATGAAGTGTAAGAAATGTCTCTTCCTCTGTAATCTCTGTTTCTTTTGTAAGAATTATATCTCCTGCATCTAGTTCTTCTGCTATGTACATTATAGTTACACCTGTTTTTTCTTCGCCATTTATTATTGCAGCATTTATTGGTGCAGCTCCTCTGTACTTAGGAAGAAGTGATGAATGCACATTTATTATTCCGTATTTAGGTATATCTATTATACTTTGAGGAATAATTTTCCCATAAGCAACTACAACGATTAAATCTGGATTAAGTTCTCTTATCTCTTTTTCAACTGTTCCATCTTTTAAAGTTGAAGGCTGATAAACAGGAATATTGTGATCTATTCCATATTGCTTAACAGGAAGATAAGTTATCTTTCCTCCTCTTTTGTTAACTTTATCTACTTTAGTATATATCCCTATAACTTCGTGTTCCTTGTTCATTGCATCTAAACATGGCACAGCAAATTCAGGTGTTCCCATAAATAATATTCTCATTAATTTTTAATCTCCTATTCTGTCTAAGAATTTTATTTCTTATCCTTTTCTATATTTTCAACTATTTCTATAAAAGATTTTATATCATTAAACTCTTTATATACAGAAGCAAATCTTACATATGCCACTTCATCAAGTTCTTTCAATTTTTTTAAAACAATTTCTCCTAAATCACTTGTACTTATTTCACTATCAAGTGAGTTCTGAAGACTTCTTTCTATTTCAAGTACAAACTCTTCAAGAGTATCCCTGCTTATATTTCTTTTTATTGTTGCTATTGAAAGCCCTCTCATCAATTTTTCCTTATCAAATTTTTCCCTGCTCTTATCTTTTTTTACAACATAGATTGCCCTCTCCTCTACTTTTTCATATGTTGTAAATCTTTTTTTACAGGTTGTGCACTCTCTTCTTCTTTTTATAGAGTTCCCGTTAATAAATAATCTGCTGTCCACAACCCTTGTGTCACTGTTATTACAAAATGGGCAATTCATATATTCCTCCTGCCTTAAACGGCTTCTTCTTCATCTATATATTTGATTACTTCTTCAGGTGTTTGACAATTCATAAGTTTATTTCTGAAACTTTCATTTCTTATAAGTCTTGAAATTCTTGCTAGAACTTTAAGATAAATTTGACTGTCTTCTATTGGAGATGCAAATACAAAAAATATATTCACACCTTCTTTATCTAAAGAATTAAAATCTATTTTTTCTTTACTTATTCCAAATGCTACTGTAAGTTTTGAAGCTGTATCAGTCTTAGCATGAGGAATTGCTATTCCTTTTCCTATTCCTGTACTTCCTAATTCTTCTCTTTCCATTAAAGCTTTTTTTATAATATTTTTATCCTGTATATTAGGAGATTTTGACATTAAAACTGACAATTCTTCTAGCACAGCGTCCTTTGTCCTACTTTTTAAATCCAATGTTATTAAATCTTTTGACATATAGTCCGTAATTTTAACTATATTTAACATTTTATGCCTCCAAAATATAATTTTTTAAATCTAAGTATATTTCCATATGATAATTTAGGTATTTTTCATATATACCTAAAACCGAATATAAACTTTGAACTCTTATATTTTCTTTAAGAAGTTCCCTTACTTTATTGAAATATATCATTTCAATAATTTTGTATTCTTCCTCGTTTAATTTTATACTGTCTTGTAAAAACTCTTCAGATATTACAGAGGATTTTATAGAAAAATTCCTTCCATTTTTGACTGTATATTTTAATCCTTCTTCTATAATTATCTTATGTAAATAGTATACCAATAAAATGGTATAATTCATACTATTTTTTTCTTTTTCAATATAATCAAGACTTTTTAAAGTCAAATCATAAAGAATACTTTTTCTTTCATTTTCAGTCAGAATATTGTTAAGTACATGGAACATATAAAGGACTATTCCGATTTTTTTCATATCTTCTCTTATATTATTATAATTTTTTACAGATTCAACAGTTGTTCCAATATAACTGTTTTCTTTTTTGTACACTACCATTCTAGAAAAAGAAAGAATATCTGCTCCTATCTTATCTCTTTTTTTACTTTTCCTAATGCCTTTAATAAGAACATCTATTTTTCCAAAACTTCCTGTAAACATAGTGACAATTCTATCAAAATCGCCTATATCCTTTTTATTTATTATTATACCTTCAACTTTTAAAAGATTTGTCATTATAACTCAAACTCTTTTCTGCTGATTTCTGAATTAATTTTTACATCTTCTATTTTTAGTTCAGCAACAAGAATATCTCCATCAAAAATTTTTATAAAAACAGGTATATAATAATTATCTATAAGTTCCATTTTTTGAGGCTCTATTATAACATTATCATTCCTTATCCGAACAAGTTTTCCACTGTTATAAAGTTTTCTAAATTTTTCATCTTTTCTATCTTTATTCTGCAGAAGAACTATTGTATCAATTACAAGATTTTCTTCTGGAACAGCTTTGTCTTCTGTTACCTCGTCAAAAACAGGAAGATAAGTTTTTTTTGTATCATCTGCATAAACAAAAACTTCTCCTCTGTGAGACTGTGGTTCAAGCATCTCTTTTCTTAAAAGATTAGGCACAACATATTTTATATTGTATACTTTTTCTTCGCTTCTTTTATTTATAAAAGTTTTTTCCATTACAATAAGGTCCAAACTTTTTATTTCACTTATATTTTTTACCTCAGCAAAACTAAATGAACATAATGCAAAGAATATAGCTAATATAATTTTTTTCATAATTATACATCTCCCATCAGTACTATTGCTTCCTGGAAATCATAAATATTTGTATCTATCTTTACCCTGTATATTTTTTCAAGCTTATTATCTGCTGATACAATTTCTGAAACTTTTCCTACATAAAGTCCTTTAGGATACACATCACTTATTCCTGATGTATAAAGTTCTTCTCCTATTTTTATTTCTTCTTCAAGAGAAGAAGTAGGTCTAAAATATAAGTCTTTTTCCCGTTCTCCACTTACTATCCCTATAACATCTTTACATAAAACACTCACATAACTATTTTCACCTGTTATCATTTTTACAACAGAATAATTTTCATAGACATCTGTTATCTTTCCTATAAGCTGTCTTCCTGAAAGTACAGGCATATTAATCTCCATTCCATCTACAGATCCAGCTTTTATTATAAAATCTTCATAAGTATCCTGAACATGCTGAAAACTTACTTTTACAACTTTTGTTTTATATTCCATCTGCCCTTTCAGGTCCAAAAGTTTTCTAAGTCTTATATTTTCATCTGTAAGATCAGCTATAAGCTCATCTTTATATTCCTGAGAAGTTATTTTAGATTTTAATTCTCTATTTTCATAAAAGAAATCTTTATATTTTAAAATAGTATTAAAATTTTCTCTGATACCTTGTGTTGTCATATAAATTTTGCTCTGTACAGGAAGAATTAAAACATTTAATTTTTTCATACCAAAAAGCAGTAAACCTTTCATAAGGAAAATCACTGCTGCTGCGACTACTATTATATAAACCCACCCTATAAGGGTTCTTTTCTTCTTTTTAAGTTTCATTTTATTTCCTTTGTACAACCAAATTTTTAATACTTTCTTTTCAATAATTATAGTATATTACCCTTCATTTGTAAAGAATATTACACAATTTTTAGCTTTTTGTTCTCTACAGGCGAACATTTTTTAATTATTCTTTTTCTTTAAAAACAAAATATAATTTCACAGCAACTGCTGTTACAATTATACCACCTATTACTGTAAGCACATCTGGTATTTCTCCAAAGAAAAAGAATCCTAAAATAACAGTAAAAATTATACTTGAATATGTATAAATTGATACTTCTGATGCCTTTGAATATTTATAAGCATAAGTAAGTCCAAATTGTCCAAAAGTAGCAAAAACTCCTATGCTCAATAAAATCATAAGTTCTTTAAAAGAAGGCTGTACATAATCCATCATCATAAATGGAAAAATCCCTAAAACAGAAATAAGTGAAAATACAAATACTATAGTATTAGGATTTTCTTTTCTATTCCCAAGTACTCTTACAATTGTATAAGCTATTCCAGCAAATACAGCTGAAGCAAGTGCTGAAAGACTTGGAAGAATATTAAAGTCCATAGTAGGTTTTATTATAAGAATAACACCAAAAAAACTAATAAAAAATCCTGCTATTTGTATTTTTCTAAGTTTTTCTTTTAAAAAATATGCAGATAAAAAAAGTACTACAAATGGTGAAAGTTTATTAAGAATATTTGCATTTGCAAGAGGAAGATAGGCTATTGCATAAAAATTTGCCACCACCCCTAAAAGACCTGCTACTGCTCTTCCTATAAGATAGCCTCTGTTTCCTTTCTGTCCCAAAAGCACACTAAAATTTCCAACTTTTCTTAAACCCCAAAGGGCAACAAAAAGACTTACTAAATTTCTGAAAAATATTTTTTCAAAAAGGGGAATATCACCTACATATTTAATGCTTACTGCCATAAAACTAAATCCTAACGACGATATAAGCATAAAAATTATTCCCTTTGTTTTGTTGTCCAACATTATTTTATTTCCTCCGTTCTCTCCAAAATGTAAAATAAATATTTAATATTCATCTTCATATTTTACCAAAAAAATAGTAAACTGCCTAACTATTTTCATTCCCAAAAGGATATTTTCGTGATTTTGTATTATTTCTGAAAAATATATAAAAATAAAAAAACAGGAAACAATACTTTTTTAAAGAATTATTTCCTGCTCATTTTTACTTAAAAATTATTTTTTATTTTTCTTCATAAAGATTTATAAACATCTCATTAGCATCTACTTTTTTATCTATAATTTTATGATCGTATAACCAATTTATATTTTCTTGCCACACTTCTGCATCTTGATGTAAGAATGGTACTCCCTCTTCTTTCATTATAGGAAGAAGAATATTTATACTTTGTGTTTCAACATTTCTACTTAAAGGGAACTGATCTGCTTCTTGTTTTGCAAGAAGGATATCTAAAGATTCTTCAGGATTATTCATCATATCATTAAATCCTTTATTAGCTGCTTTTAAAAATCTTACATATACATCTTTTCTTTCTTTTATTAAATCATCATTAGCAACAAAAAGTTCTTCATAGTAGTTAGGCATTCCATATTCTGTACAATAAAAATAATCTACAGGAAGTCCTTTCTCTTCCATAACAGGAACTTCGTGATTTACAAGTCCTCCTATTGTTGCATCAACCTGTTTAGTTATCATTGAAGTAAGAAGTTCAAATCCTACATCTATTACTTTTACTTTAGATGCATCTCCTCCGTCATATTCAACCATAGCTTTTAAACTTTCTTCACTAAGAGGTCCACCAGAATATCCTATAGTTTTTCTTTCTAAATCTTTAGCTCTTTTAATATTATTTTCTTTAAGAGCAATAATAACATTTAAAGGTTTCTGAGTAATAGCTCCTATTGAAGTTATAGGAATATTTTCATTTGCTCTTGCCATTACAAGATGATGAAGATAATATATACCTATATCAGCTTTTTTAGCTGCTGGAAGAGCCATTGGATCTGAAGCATTTGATGGAAAATGTATATTTACTTTTATTCCCTCTTCTTCAAAATATCCTTTTTCAATAGCATTATATAAGAAACAATGAATTGCATTTGGATACCAGTCAAGAACAACATCTACTGTATCAAGTTTTTTCTCAGCTTTTTCTTTTGTTCCACCACAACCTACAATGATTAACATTAAAAGCATAAGCACTGCATATTTTATTTTTTTAAAAGTCATTTTTTATTATTTCCTCCGTTTTCTCACTCATTAAGAGGCAAAAGATTTACAAACATCTCCTCTGCATCTATTTTTCTTTTTATAATTTTCTGGTCATAAAGCCAGTCTATATTTTTTTCCCACACTTCCTTCTCTTGATACAAGAAAGGAGTGTCTCCGTTAAACATAAAAGATAAAAGTATATCTGTACTTTGTTTTTCTACACTTCTGCTTAAAGGGAACTGTTCTGCTGCCTGTTTTGAAAGAAGTATATCAAGAGATTCTTCAGGATTGTTTTTCATATCCTCTGCTCCTCTTGCACAGGCTTTTAAAAATTTTGTATAAACATCTTTTCTTTCTTCTATAAGCTCATCATTGGCAACAAGAAGATTTTCATAATAATCAGGAACTCCATACTCACTTGGATAGAAATAATTAATTTCAAATCCTTTTTCAAGCATTACAGGGACTTCGTGATTGATAAGTCCTCCTATTGTTGCATCAACCTTTTTAGTTATCATTCCAGTAAGAAGTTCAAATCCTATATCTAAAACTTCAACTTTAGAAGGATCTCCTCCATCTTTTAAAACCATTGTATCCAAAGTCCCTTCTGTTAAAGGTCCTCCTGAATATCCTACAAGTTTTCCTTCTAAATCTTTTGGTCTTGTAATATTGTTTTCTTTAAGAGACATAACAACTGTAAGTGGTTTTTTTACTACAACCCCTATTGCTTTTACAGGAATATTCTCATTTGCTCTTGCCATTACAAGATGATGAAGGAAATAAAATCCTATGTCAGCTTTTTTAGCTGCTGTAAGAGCTAATGGATCTGAAGCATTTGCAGGAAAATGTATATTTACTTTTATTCCTTCTTCTTCAAAATATCCTTTTTCCATAGCAACATAAATAAAACTGTAAAGAGCATTTGGATACCAATCAAGAACAACATCTACAGTCTCAAGAGGTTTCTCTTCTTTTACTGGCTCTTTTTCAGATGTACATCCTACTAAGAAAACAAAAGCTAAAAGTGATACAAACAGAACTTTCAATCTCATAAGTCTTTCCATAATTAATCCTTCCTCCACACAAGTATTTTCTTTTCTATGATAGTAATCAGCTGTACAAAAATAATGGCAATAACAGAGATAAGAACTATAGGTGCAAATACACCTGCTCCGTCAAGCTGTGTCATCATTCTTTTGCTGAAATATCCAAGCCCTGCATTTGCTCCAAGCCATTCTCCTATAGCTGCTCCTATAAGTACAAGAGGAATTGCTATTTTTAAAGAAGAGAAAAAATAAGGTATGCTTGAAGGTACTTTTAATTTCATAAAAATATCCCAGTCTGAAGCATTCATACTTTTAAAAAGTTCTATGTAATCCTGCTTTGTAGCCTTTAATCCGTCGTGAAGAGTTATTGTCACAGGGAAAAAAGCTATTATAACTGAAACTAAAATTTTACTCCATATTGTATATCCAAACCACAAAATAAATATAGGTGCAAGTGCTGTTATTGGTATAGTCTGTGTTGTTACTATAATAGGATAAATACATTCTTCTATATATTGGCTTCTGTCCATAATAATTGCAAGAAAAGCTCCCAATATTAAAGAAAGAAGGATTGAAATTACTGCTATTTCCAGTGTAGCTGGAAGATGATATTTAAAAAGAGGTACTCTTAAATCCCATATCTTTTTCAAAATAGCTGTAGGCCATGGAAGTATAAAAAGCATTCCTAAATATCTTGCTCCGATTTCCCAAATCAGAAAAAATATAATTGTTGACATTAAAGCTGGGGAAGGTCTCTTCATTAGTTGTCACCTCTTATAATATGTAAAATCTCTTTTTTCATTTCTGCTATTTTTTCAACATTATTTTCTTTATCTTTTGGAACTACAAATTCAGCAAAAGAATCAAGAGGTTTATCTTTGCAGACAAGAATCCTATCTGAAAGGAAGAGAGCTTCATTTATATCATGTGTTATAAATATTATACTTTTGTCAAACTCTTTAAGAGTATCAAGAAGCCATTTTTGAAGATACTCTTTTGTTATTGCATCAAGAGCACTGAAAGGTTCATCAAGAAGAAGAATATCAGCTTCTGTAAGAAGAGTTCTTAAAAAAGAAACTCTCTGTCTCATTCCCCCTGAAAGTTCCTGAGGAAGCTTATCCTGATATTCATCAAGATGAAGTTTTTTTAAGTAAGTTACTGCTTTCTTTTTCCCTTCTTCTCTGTTTTTTTTATTAAGTTCAACAGGAAGCATAATATTTTCAAGAACTGTTCTCCATGGAAGAAGCAGGTCTCTTTGAGGCATATATCCTGTTGAAAGTCCTTTGATTATTCCTTTGTCAGCCTTCTCTATTCCTGCTATAAGTTTTATAATAGTTGATTTCCCACAGCCGCTGCTTCCGACTATTGACAGAAATTCATTTTTTTCCAATGAGAAAGATATATCTTTTAAAAGAGGAATTCCTCCATCATATGAAAAAGAAATATCTTCCAGTTCCAAAACTTTCATCTACATTTCTCCTTTATAAGCCATATCCCAGAACAATCCCTCATATCTGCTTGTATTTACAAAAATTTCTGTAAGTTTTTCTTTCTCTCTTTTTGAAAGATTTTCTGAATATTTGTTTACAAGTTCTAGAAGCCATTCATTCATTTCATGATACTCTTCAGAAATGTATCCTTTAATCCAGTCAGCATAGAAATTGTCTTGTATTCCATATTTGTTGTAAAGATGTTTTCCTATAAACTCATAGCTCCATAAACATGAAAGTAAAGAAACTGCAATTTCAGGAACTCCACCTGCATAAGAAACTGCAAGCATATAATGAGTGTATGAAGCATTATGAAGAGACATCTTTGTATTTTCTATTTCTTCATTTGTTATTCCCAGTTTTTTCATATAATTTCTGTGAATAGACATCTCAGTATTTAAGATCCCATCAGCAAGGCTTGAAAATTTTGCCATTGTTTCTTCATCTGTACTTTTTACAACACCAAGAGAATAAACCTTAGCATAATCAAGCAGATAAAGATAGTCTTGAATCATGTAAAACTTAAATTTTTCTTTGTCAAGTTTTCCACTTCCTATACCATCTACAAATGGATGAGAATAAAAACTTGTCCAAAGATCCTTTACACTTTCGTAAAGTTCATCTGTAAACATATAAATTCCTCCTTAAGTATCTTAGAAAAATCATATCATACAGTTTATCTTTAAGCTTTTATTTTTGCCTTTCCACAATATAAGTATACTATCCTGTAGAAAATTTTCAAAGCTTTTAAAAGATAATTGTATTAATACAATTATTTCAAGAATAAAAAAAAGTCATTTTCTAAAACGAAAATGACATAAAAAAAACAACTTTTTGCCACTTCCCTTCGCTGGTATTATCCAGAAGCAGGTTCTAAGGGTAAAATCTCAGCAAAAAGCTCCCCTAGCAGCCAAACAATATACATTTGTAATATAAATATAGCATAAATAATTTTTATAAGCAATAGTGTTTATTAAAAATTCGCAACTGTTTAAGGGTAAAAAAACATGATATAATAATATTATCAATAATTTTTTAGGAGAATATAATATGAAAATACTTCATACATCAGACTGGCATCTTGGAAAAAAACTTGATGGTTATGAAAGAATTGACGAACAAAGAAAATTTCTTTCTGACTTATTAAATATAATAGAAAATAATAATATTGATCTGCTTATAACAGCAGGAGATATTTACGACAGTCCAAATCCTCCAATTGAAGCTGAAAGACTTTACTATGACTTCATTAAAAAACTTGGAAATTTAAACAAATGTACTGCTATTTTTATAGCAGGAAATCACGACAGTGGAAAAAGACTTACTGTTACAAGAAATATTGAAAGAGATTATGGGGTTATAATTCTTGAGTCTCCATCTGAAATTTTAGATCAGGGACAATATGGAACTGCCATTATTTCAAATTCTTATGAGGGAAGTTTTGAAATTGAAACAAATGGGAAAAAAGCTTTTATTTCTTTTCTTCCTTACATAAGTGAAATTGAAGCTGAAACTATAGTAAAAAACTTTTCAGAAAACAATAATGAAGAAATTGATATTACTTCTATGACATACAGTGAAAAAATAAAATATATTTATAAATTTAAAGAAAAAAATTGGAACAAAAAAATTCCATATATTGCTTTGGGACATATTTTTGTATCAAACAATGAGGTTGACGAAAGCGAAAATGGACTTGAATTTGGAGGAGCTTACACAGTGAAACTTTCAGATTTACCAAATAGCGACTATACCGCTCTTGGACACATTCATAAACCTATGAAATTTTTAAAATACAATGCTTTTTACAGTGGCTCTCCTATAGAATACCGTGTTTCAGAAAATAGATACAGCAAAAAAATAATAATTGCAGATGTAGAAAGAGAAAATTTAAAATTTAACGAAATTGACATCACTAATTATAAGCCGATAAACAGATATATTTGCAAAAGTATTGAAGAGGCTATTGAGTTGTCTCAGCAAAAATCAAAAAGCAACGAATGGATTTATCTTGAAATTGAATCTGATAAAACTCTTGTGGCAGGAGAAGTAAAAAAAATAAAGGAAAATAAAAATGTTGTAGATATTTATCTTAAACTTAAAGGAAGCTCCTATGAATCAGAAGAAATTCTTGATGACTCTATGGAAAAAAATATAGAAGAAGCATTTATAAAATACTATAAATTTTCAAAGAATAATGCTGAAATAGAACCAAGCAAAGAAATTCTTAATCTTTTTGAAAAACTTATTACAGAAGAAGAAAATACTAAAGGAGAAGAAGTATAATGAAACCTTTATTTTTAAGCATAGAAGGACTTCAAAGTTTTCAGGAAAAACAAGAAATAGATTTTGAAAAAATAGGAAGAGACGGATTATTTGGGATTTTCGGACCTACTGGAAGTGGAAAATCTACAATAATTGATGGAATGACTCTTGCACTTTATGGAAATATAATAAGATTTAAAACAAATAAAGACAATGAAAACAGAGATTTTTTTGATGCAGAAGCTATAAATAAAAATTCTGATCAAGCAAAAGTAAATTTTAAATTTAAAGTGGGAGAAAATATTTACAGAGTTGAAAGAAACTATAAGATAGGGAAAAAAAGTGGAAAAGTCACAAAAACTGCCATTTTATTTAAAATAGATAACAATCAAGAAATTAAACTGGCAGAGAATTATAAAGATATATATCGTGAAGTTAAAGAAAATATTCTTGGACTTACACTTGAAGATTTTACAAGATCAGTTGTCCTTCCTCAAGGAAATTTCAGCCAATTTTTAAAATTAAGTGGAAATGAAAAAAGAGATATGCTTGAAAGAATCTTTAATCTTGAAAAATACGGAGAAATGCTCTCAAAAAAAGCAAATGCCCATAAATATGAGCTTGAAGCAAAATTAAAAAATTTAAATATTGAACTAACTGCCATAGGTTTTAATCAAGATGAACTTAAAAATAAAACTATAGAACTTGAAAACTTAAAAAAAGAGAATATTAAATTAAAACAAGAAGAAAAAACGATAAAAGCTAGTCTTCAGGATATGGAAGAAACTAAAAGACTTGAAATAAAACTTTCTGAATTAAATATACAAAAAAATAAACTTGATAACCAAGCTGAATATATTAAAAATCTTGAAATCAAAAAAAATATGGCTGAAAAATTTATCCCTGTTATAGAAAAAATTCATAAAAAAAATGATTATGAAGAAAATCTAAAAATTCTTAATGATGAAATAAGTGAAGATAATAATAAATTTGAGCAAGGAAAAATGATGCTTGAAAAAGAAAAAATTCTGTATTCTAATCTTGAAAAAGAGGAATCTATTCTTGAAAAAGAAAAAGAAGAAAATCATATTTCTCAAGAAGAGATACTAAAAGTTTCTGATGAATATAGAAATTCTTTGAGGAGAAAAGAACTTAATGAAAAAATTAATACTTTAAATTCTGAACTAGAAATTTTAAATAAAGATAAAAAAAATATTTCAGATAAAACAGAAGAACTTAAAATTATTATAAAAAAATTAGAATCAGAAAAAGAATCAATAAAAGAAATTTCTCAAGATGAAATTATAAATATAGAAAAAAGTCTTATTGAAAAAGAAAATATATTAAAAAATCTTGAATTAAGAAAAAAAGAATGGGAAAAAATTACTTCAGATATAAAACTTTTAAACAACTCTATTGCTGAAAAAAAAGAAAAACTTTATGAACTTGAAAATGCTGAAAAAACTTATACTGCTGATAGAAAAAATTATTTTATACATGAACTTGAAAAAGAACTTCACGAAGGAGATAAATGCCCTGTTTGTAATGGGATTTACCACAGACATAATTCTTTTACAGAAAATATATCTTTTAATGAAGAAGAGTTTGAAAACATTCAAAAAAACATAAGAACTTTAAAAAGCAGCCTTGAAATTTCAGAAGAAAAAATTAAAAATTATAATACTGATTTAAAAAATATTTCAGCTGAAATTTCTTCAATAAACCAAATAAAAAATGAAATTAATATTCTGAAAGATAAAAAAGAAAATTTAAATAAATTAAATCAAAAAAACAAGTCACAGGTATCTTATTTTGAAAAAGAATTAAAAGAAAAAAGTTCTATTTTAAGTAAATACGAAGTTTCTTATGGAAAAAATGAAAGTGAAGTTTCTATTAAAAATCTTTCTTTAAACGAACTTAAAAAAAGCTTAGAATCTATTTCTATATCTCCTTTTTCTTTAGAAGAACTTCAGAAAAATCTTGAAGCTTTAAAAATAGCCAGTGAAAAATCTTCTGCTGCTGATAAAAAGTTAAATGAAATAAGAAAGAGAAAAAAAGAAATATACGACGAAAAAATAACTGTTTGGACAGAGAAAATTAAAATTTTTGAAACTAAGCTTATACAAAAAAAAGAAACATATAAAAATATTGCTTCAGAACATCTTAAACTTTCTGAAGAGATAAATAATGTACTTTTAGAAAATAAAATTTCAGACCTTCAATATATAAATATTATTGAAAATTCAATAAATAAAATAGAAGAAATGAAAGATGAAATAGAGAAATATAAAAATAACAGCATCTCTATATTAAATATGATTCTTGATTATAAAGAGCAACTTGGAAACAGAAGTTTTTCAAAAGAAAAGTTTGAAAATTTATCAGAATGTGGTAAAATAGTAGATGTGTCCTTAGAGCTAAACATTAAGGCAATAGGGGAAGTTACAAAAAGTATTGAAATTTTCAACGCTAATAAAAAAAGAGCTGAAGAAATTTTAAAAGAAAAAGAAAACACAGAAAAAAAACTTGACCCTGCAAAAGAAATGGTAGAACTTTTAAAAGGACGCAAATTCTTAGACTTTCTTTCAGCCGGAAAACTTCAAAGCATTACTAGAATTGCATCTGACACTCTTCAAAAAATAACAAATGGACGCTACAGAATAAATGTTGATGAGAAATCAGATTTCTCTATTATAGATAATTTTAACAGTGCAATAAGAAAACCTCAATCTTTATCAGGGGGAGAAACATTTATGGTTTCTTTATGTCTTGCTCTTGCTCTTGCAAATCAAATTCAGCTTAGAGGAAAATCAAAACTTGAATTTTTCTTTTTAGATGAAGGATTTGGAACTTTAGATTCAGAGCTTTTAGAAATAGTTTTCAGTGTACTGGAAAATTTAAGAGCAGAGGGAATGACTGTAGGAATTATTACCCATGTTGAGGAAATTAAAAATAGAGTAACAAGAAAACTTATGGTTACTCCTGCAAAAGTAGGAATATCTGGAACTATTGTAAAAGAAATATAATTAAACTTTAGAGGTGAGAAAAAATAATGGGCAGCAGGATAATGCTTATCTGGATTTGTATGCTTTCTTTTATAGGGGGTTATGTTGATGTATATGGTTTAATAACTGTTGCATTTCCCCTGACACATTTTACAGGAAGTGTGGCAAAACTGGCAATGGAAGGTTGGGAAATAAGAATTGATAAAGAAGTCTTTCAATTGGCAGTTGCATTATTTTTCTTTATACTTGGAAATATTTTAGCTGGACTTTTTATAGGAGAAAGACATTTCTCTTTCAGAAAAAGATATGGAATGATTTTTATTATTCTTGGAACTCTTATTGCTATTCTTTTCCATTTAGCACATGGAGACAAATCTTTTGCTTATCTTCTTTCTATTGCTGTTGGAATTCAAAATGGTCTTTTCATAACTTATAAAGGAATACTTGTAAGAACATCACATCTTACAGGAGCAATAAGTGACCTTGGAGTTTATATAGGCTATCTTTTAAGAGGAAAACAATTTGATACATGGAAAATATTCTATTATACTCTAAGTTTATTTTCATTTTTCTTCGGTGGTGTTGCAAGCAAAATAATGTATGATTTTCATGGAAGAGAATCTGTTTATGCTGTCTCTTTAGGATATATGCTTATAGGTGGTTCATATCTTTGCCTTAGAAAAAAACTTGAAAGAAATCTTGAATATGAAACTCTAAAAGCTGAAAGAGCAAAAAGACATAATCATAAAGAAGAAGAAAAAAAGCACAAAAGACATAGCAGTAAAAAATCTGTAAAGTAAAATTTTACTTTAATATTGTAAAAAATAATTATATTAAAATGGGGATCTTATAAAATCCCCATTTTATTTATTACTATTTAATTTATTCAACAGTTACTGATTTTGCAAGGTTTCTTGGTTTATCCACATCTATTCCTTTAGCCTCTGATGTATAATATGCAAGAAGCTGAAGAGGAATTATTGATAAAAATCCTGCAAATAAATCATTGCATTCAGGTATTCCTATAAAAATATCTGAAACATTTTTTAAATTCTCTTCATTTTTAAATCCTATTGTAATAATATATGCTCCTCTTGCTTTTACCTCTTTAATATTTGAAACAGATTTATCAATAAGATTTCTTTGCGTTGCTATTACAATTACTGGTGTTCCTTCTTCTATAAGTGCTATTGTTCCATGCTTAAGTTCTCCTGATGCAAATGCTTCAGTATGAATATATGAAACTTCTTTGATTTTCAAAGAACCTTCAACAGCAACTTTATAATCAAGCCCTCTTCCTATATAAAAACCATTTATTCTATTTTTAAAATACTCTGCTGCTGGTTTTATTTTTTCACAGTCATCTAATATTTTTTGAATCTTTTCAGGCATATCTTTTATTTCAGAAATATACTCTTTATATTTTTCTTCAGAAATAACACCTCTAAGCTCTGCTATATAAAGAGCAAGAAGATAAAATATTGCAACCTGTGTTGTATATGCTTTTGTTGAAGCTACAGCAATTTCAGGACCTGCCATTGTATATATAACTTTATCTGCCTCTCTTGATATTGTTGATCCTACAACATTTGTTATTGCTATTGTAAGAGCTCCTTTACTCTTAGCCTCTTTTAATGCTGCAAGAGTATCTGAAGTTTCTCCAGACTGACTTACAAAAATTACCATTGTTTTATCATCTATAAAAGGATCACTATAACGAAATTCTGAGGCTATATCAGCAGCTGAATCAAGTTTTGCTATTTTCTGAAGAGCAAATTGCCCTTGAAGACCTGCATGATAAGCAGTTCCACAAGCAATTATATATATTTTATTTATCTTTTCTATATCTTTATAATTTAAAACATCTGAAAAATCTGCTTTTCCATTATGAACTCTTTTATTAAAAGTTTCTTTAACTGCCTGAGGCTGTTCAAAAATTTCTTTTAGCATAAAATGAGGATAACCACATTTTGTTGCCTGTTCAAGATTCCATTCTATATATTTCTTTTCTCTCTGTACAAGATTTTCATTTTTATCAAAAATTTTTATTTCTCCTGATTTTAATACTGCTGTATCTCCATCTTCTAGATAATAAACATCTTTTGTATATTTTAAAAGTGCTGATACATCTGAAGCTATAAAATTTTCTTTTTCTCCTATTCCTATTACTAGCGGACTATGTTCTCTTGCACAAACTAACTCATCTGGATGATTTTTATGAAGAACACCTATAGCATAACTTCCTTCTAATCTCTTCTGAACTTTTATAACTGTATCTAAAATATCTCCATTATACATATCCTGTATCAATTGAGAAATTACTTCTGTATCTGTTTCAGAAGAAAAAACATACCCTTTTTCTTCAAGCTCTTTTTTTAGTACCTGATAATTTTCTATAATTCCATTATGAACTACAGCTACTGATTTATCCATACTATAATGAGGGTGTGAGTTTCTGTCTGAAGGAACTCCATGCGTTGCCCATCTTGTGTGTCCTATACCTATTTCCGAAGAAAAAACTTTTCCTTTTAGACTGTCAGCAAGATTTTGTATTCTTCCTTCTTTTTTTTCTACAATTATTTCGCCATCTGACATAAGAGCCATTCCTGATGAGTCATATCCTCTGTATTCTAAAGTTCTCAGTCCCTGTAAAATTATTTCTTTTGTATCTCCATGACCTACATAACCTACAATTCCACACATAATAAACCTCCTGATATTATTTTTTTAATGTTCATGTGTTTACTATGAGAATTGTTACTTAAACTCTTTTGTCCCACAGATTGCTCCATGGTTTTGTAAAGTTTCTCAGGGTGTAACTCCCTCTGAAGTACCCGCCGAATTTTCGAATGTCTTCAGTCCTCGTCAACTTAATATTTTAAGTTCTGGCGCTTTTTTTATTTCTAATACTCATAGTTACTCATGAAGAATATCATATATTCTTTAATTAATCAATAACTTTTTCTGACTTTTTAATGCAGAAACAAAATCATATATATTTATATTTTTTATTTTCTTTAAAATAATTTTTTTAGAATGAATTTTTAATTAATGCATTGTTTAAAATGAAATAATTTTTTTTGAAATAATTTTATCATTACATAATTTATGGTACAATACAATGTAAAAAATTTTTGTGAGGTTATTAATTATGCAACAAAGAACTACTGATAAAAAAAATGACATTATAAAAAAATTTAAAACCCGTGCATTTTTTAAAACATGGGAAAAAGGAGAAAGCCTTTTTACAAAACAAAAAACAAAAGATAATATTACTTTTTTTAAAAAAAGTGATTCACTAAGTATTTTGGCAGAAGGTGTTATTACAGAAAAAGAAAAACAATTTTATCCTTCTTTATATTATAGTTTAAAATCAGACTCTGTTGAAGTTTTTAACTGTACATGTAATTACGATAAAAAAGGACCATGTGAACATGTTATCTGTGCTTTTTTAATTATGCTTGAAAAGTATTTTCCCCATGAAGATAATTCTATAAGATTAAGCATTTTTAAAAATGAAAAACTTGTTTCTTTTTTTAAAAATACACTTAAAGATTATTCAGATGAATTTAGTTTATATATTTCTTTTAAGTTAAAGGTAAAAGAAAATGACAAAATATATATTTCAGATATTACTTTAAGAAATTATTTTAATTCTATTCGTTATAAAATTTTGCAAAATCAAAACCGTTTTTTCAATTATTCTGAAACAAAACTGCCATTTATAATGATCCTTGAAAAAGATAATTATAAAATTGAATCTCTTTCAAAAGATTTTATTAATATCCTTAAAAATTATCTTGAATATGGAAATTTTTCTAAAATTGACAGCGACTATAATTTAGAAATACCTGATTTTATGTTACCTATTTTTATGCCTTTCTTTCCTCAGATGTGTTCAAATTATCTTCATGGGGAAATATCTCCTGAAATTTTCATTTCTGAAAAAGAAGATTATTTTGTACTTGAAATAAAAAATATTCAAAATTGGTATCCTATAAATAGAGAATATATCTGCTATAAAACTGATAATGAAAATATAAAATTGATAAAAATACCTGACTATGAAAATATTGTAAATATTTTTAAAGTTTATTCAGAAACTAAAAATAAAATAATATTTCCAAAAAATAGTAAAGATGTAGGAACTATTATCTTTAATTTAAGAAAATATTTCAATGTAAAATTCTCAGATGAAGTAATAAAAAATTACTATTTTCCTGAAAAAATTCAGTCTGGAGCTTTTGTTGAATTTTCTGATGATTATTATTTTATAAAACCTAAATTTCTATATGATGGTTTAAAAGTTGAAAATATACAAAAAGAAATCATTTCAGACAGACTATATGAGTATAATCTTAGCTGTAACGAAAAATTATTTTTTAAATGTTTAACTAAAGATAAATTTAGTAAAGAAGAGTGTTATATTTTTACAACTCAGAATAAAGCTTATAATTTTTTTACAGAGCAGTCTAAAAAACTTTTTTATGATGGTAAACTTCTGTATTCTGATGATTCTAAAGAAATTAAATATATAGAAGCTGAAATTTTTCTGAACATTTCAAAAGAAAAAGATATGCTTAAAATAAATATTTCTTCTGATGTTCTTACTTCAAATGAAATTTTAGAAACTTTTCATGCTCTTTTTTATCTTAGTGGATTTTCAAAATATATTTCCTTAAGAAATAAAAGTATTCTATACTTTAAAGAAACTGATCTTAGAATACTTAAAGAATTATTTACAACCTTAAAATTTACAGATCAAGAAATTCTCTCAGGTACTTTCTATAGAGATATAGTTTATGACTTCTTCTTAAATAATTATTCTATAAATAATTTAAATATGAAAGACTACATAGCAAATTATGCTCCTGAATATCACTTTTTAAGAAAATATCAATACTATGGAACAAACTGGCTTTTAAATATGAAAAGAAAAGGTGTAGGAGGTATTCTTGCTGATGGACCAAAATTAGGAAAAAAAATGCAGCTTCTTGCTTTTTTAGAAATTCAAAACAGAGAAAATCAGCTTCCTAACCTTATAATTGTGCACAAGGAAGATATAGAAAGTTGGAAAAATAATATAGAAGGTTTTTATAAAAATTTAAAATATAAAATTATTGATAAAAATTTATCTGATGAAAAAGAGCTTTCTGATATCTCTTCAGGAGAAATTATTATTACTACTTATTCTTTTTTTGAAAAAGAATATTCAATTTTTGAAGATATCTATTTTGAAAATGTTATTTTTGGAAATTTCTATTCTGCAAAACTTCCTTCAGAAAGTTTTTATAAAGCTATCAAAAAGATTAACCGTAAAACAGCATATGCTTCTATAAGTTCTCCTATTGAAGTAGATTTAAAAGAAATATGGCTTGTTTTTTCTATTGTTCTTCCAGATTATCTTATTAATCTTGAAAAATTTTTATCTAAATATTATAACTATAAAAAGAAATCAGTTCCTGTTATAACTCCATTTATTTTACGCCGTACAAAATCTGAAGTTATTGAAGAACTATCAAATATAGTAAATACTGAAATAAAATTTTCTCTGACTCCAAAAAACAGAAGAATATATTCTGCTATTTTTAATAACTATATATATGAAATAAAAAATAATCTAGATTTAGAAAAAGATGATATTCTAGAAATGTTCCAAGAACTTAAAAATGCCTGCTACTTTACACTACAAGAAACTTTGAATGATAAAAAAATTTCTTCATTTGAAAAAAACACTCTTTTTTATAATCTTTTGAAAATTTTATTTAATAATAGCTATAAAGTTATAGTTGTTTATAATTTTAACGGAATTACTGCACATAAAGGTTCAGCTCCAGGTTTTAAAAATACACATATTTTTATTAGTGAAGAAATGAATGAAGAAGAAATAAATGACAAGTTTAGTGCTTTTAATTCAAAATCTTTAGGTGCTTTATTTGTATCTTCAAAAATTAAACATCTTCCTTGTGAATTTCCAAAAACAGATGTTATAATTTTCCTTGACCAGTGGTATTATTCAAATCTTACAAATTATATAGACTTTTCTCCTGAAAATAAAATTATTATTTATAATTTTTTTGCAGAGAATACAATTGAAGAAAAGATATATAATTTAAGAAAAAATGGTTTTAAAATAAATGATACTGATTTTTCAAAAGAAGAAATCCTTCAAATATTAAAATAAAAATATTATTAATAAAAAAATATCTGCCCTTTATACTTTCTATCGTAAATAGTATAATAAGGCAGATTTTTTATTATAATTTTATTAAATTTTATTTTATAAATCCACTGGCAATGACTTCATAGTTTTGGTCATAAAGAACTACTCCTTGTCCAGGAGTAACAGCTCTTACTTTATCCCCCTTAAAAGAAACTTTTATTTCGTCTTCTCCAAGAACTGAGATTTTACAATTATGAAACTTATCTCTTGATCTTGTTTTTGCAAAACATTCTATTCCTTCTAACTCACTTATTGAAGATACTTTTAAAAGATTTATTTTATTTGCTGTAAGAGAGTCTTTAAAAAGCTCTTCGTTGCTTCCCATAATTATAGAATTTGTTTTTTCATCAAGTTTTAACACATAAAGAGGTTTATCTGATGATATTCCTAGACCTTTTCTTTGTCCAATTGTATAAAAAGCAAGTCCTTGATGTTTTCCAAGTATTTTTCCATCTGTGTCAACAATATTTCCTTCTCTTGCAATTTTTCCATTTGTTTTTTCTATAAGAAATTCTTTTAGCTTTCCATCTTCTACAAAACAAATTTCCTGAGAATCTTTTTTAGCATAGACTCTCACTCCAAGATATTTTCCTATTTCTCTCACATCTGTTTTTTCTATTTCGCCAAGAGGAAATACTACATATTTTAATTTATCTTTATTTACCTGAGAAAGAAAATATGCCTGATCTTTACTTAAATCATGCCCTACTTTCAAAACTCCATTTTCTATATTGCTGTAATGACCTGTTGCAATAAAATTCGCTCCTTTTTCAAGGGCAAAATCTATTAAAGCTCCCATTTTTATATGTCTGTTACATATCATACATGGATTTGGAGTTCTTCCATGTTCATACTCATTTATAAAATAATTTATAACTTTATCACTAAAAGACTCTGTTAAGTCTAAAACATAATGTTCTATCCCTAAATCTTCACAAACTTTTCTGGCATCAGCATCAACACCTGCTTCACATGTTATCATTGTGACACCAAAAACTTTATACCCTTGTTTTTTTAAAATATATGCTGTTACAGAGCTGTCTACTCCCCCACTCATTGCAACAGCTATTGTTATATTTTCATTTTCTTTTCTGTATTCAAGCAGTTCTTTAAAATTGTTAATATCAAACATTGCAACTCCTTATATCAAATTTACAATAATATATCCAAGTGCTGCTATTCCAAAAGTAAGAATTATAAAACTTGCCAGTTTAGATAATTTTATTAATAAATCATCTGTTATAAATCTTTTAAAATATGTAAGCACTTGTACATTTATAAACCATGAAACAACTCCTGCTGTTCCTATTCCTCCTGCAAGAAGTAGATAATTATCTGCATCCCCTACAACACTCAAAAGAGTGTATATAAAAATTATTGTTACTATTCCTGTCACATTTATAACAGACAAGAAGAAACCTGACAAATAGTTTTGAATATTATATTTATTTACTTTTGTCGGCTTTTTTATAACAACTGGTGTCTTTAATTTTTTTATACCTAAAATTATAAGACAAACACCTACCAAAGCTTTAAAAAAGAATTCATATTTTAAAATAAAACCTTCAGCCTGATTAATAAAGAAAAAAGCAACAAGCCCATATACCACATCAGAAGTAACCATTCCAAGTGCCGTTGAAAAACCATCTCTTTTTCCCTCTGTTAAAGTCTTCTCCATACAATATAGTCCTACTGGACCAAATGGAAGAGACAAAATTATTCCCGTTATGATTCCCTTAAAAAAAGTAATATTCAAGTGATCACGTCCTTAAACTTATTTATTTTTGGAGAACATAAGCCAATACTCTTGCCCTTGTTTCCTTTATCCCTGATTATTATTCTATCATAAAGAAAGAGAAATATAAAATAAAAATTTGAAATGTTAATTTATTGTAAAAAAAATGAAACTGTTGTAATTTTATATGAACAGTTTCATTTTATAAAATTTTTTTCTTATTAATAAGCTAGCTTATTTTAATGAACAAAGAAAACAATCAGTAATTAATTATCATTTAATTTTAACACTGATACAAATGCTTCTTGTGGAATTTCAACATTTCCTATTTGTTTCATTCTTTTCTTACCTGCTTTTTGTTTTTCAAGAAGCTTTTTCTTTCTTGTTATATCTCCACCATAGCATTTAGCTATAACATTTTTTCTATATGCTTTTATTGTTTCTCTTGCTATTATCTTTGCACCAAGAGCTGCTTGAATAGGAATTTCAAACTGCTGTCTTGGGATTACTTCTTTAAGTTTTTCACATATTGCTCTTCCCTTTGAAACAGCATTATCTTTATGTGAAATAAATGAAAAGGCATCAACAACAGTTCCTGAAACAAGAATATCAACTTTTATAAGTTCTCCTGGTCTATAATCAATAAGCTCATATTCAAATGATGCATAGCCTCTTGTTCTTGATTTTAACTTGTCATAGAAATCAAGTACAATTTCTGCAAGTGGAAGTTCATAAGTAAGCATTGTTCTATTGTCATCTATATAATTCATACCTATATATGTTCCACGCTTTTCTTGACAAAGCTCCATTACTCCACCTACATAATCTTTAGGAACAATTATATTTCCTTTTATATAAGGCTCTTCTATTATAAATTTAGCCTTTCCAGCTTCAGGGAAATCACATGGGTTGTCAATAACATAAGTAGGTTTTCCCTCCATAGTTATTCTATATTCAACTGATGGTGCTGTTGAAAGAAGATCTATATTATATTCTCTTCTAAGTCTTTCAACAATAATTTCCATATGAAGAAGTCCAAGGAATCCACATCTGAAACCAAATCCTAATGCTAATGAAGTTTCTGGAACAAAGTTCAATGAGGCATCATTAAGTTGAAGTTTCTCTAGAGATTCTCTAAGAGCTCCATAATCGTCTGTTGATATAGGATAAATTCCTGCAAATACCATTGACTGTGCAGGTCTGAATCCCTGAAGTGGATCACTACATGGTCTGTTTACATGAGTTATTGTATCCCCTACTCTTGAATCTTTAATTGTTTTTAATCCTGTTATAATATACCCTACTGATCCTGAAGTAAGTTCTCCTGTTGCCTTCATATTTGGAGAGAAAATTCCACATTCAAGAATTTCTGCTTCTCTTCCAGTTGACCATATTTTTATTTTATCCCCTTTACGAATTGCTCCATCCTCAACTTTTACATAAGTTATTACTCCTCTGTAATCATCAAATTTAGAGTCAAAAATAAGTGCTCTAAGAGGTGCTTCTTCATCATAAGAAGGAGCAGGAATTCTTTGAACTATAGCTTCCAAAAGATCTTCTATTCCAAGATTAATTTTAGCTGATGTAAGAACTGCATCGTCAGCAGGAAGTCCTATTACATTTTCAATTTCTTCTTTTACTCTTTCTGGTTCAGCTGCAGGAAGATCTATTTTATTAATTACAGGAATTAAATCAAGGTCATTTTCAAGGGCTAAATAAACATTAGCAAGAGTTTGAGCCTCTACACCCTGAGCAGCATCTACAACAAGAAGAGCTCCTTCACATGCTGAAAGTGATCTTGAAACTTCATATATAAAGTCCACATGTCCTGGAGTATCTATAAGGTTAAGCTCGTAACGGTTTCCATCTTTGGCATCATAATAAAGAGTAACTGCCTGAGCTTTGATTGTTATCCCTTTTTCTCTTTCAAGTTCCATCGAGTCAAGAAGCTGTGCTTTCATATCTCTTTCTGCAACTGTATGAGTTGCTTCAAGAAGTCTGTCAGCAATAGTTGACTTCCCGTGATCTATATGTGCAATAATAGAAAAGTTTCTTTTAAATTTTTGTAACACTTAAACCTCCCAAATAATTATATTCATTATTTTATTATAAAAGAAATGAAAAAAAAATGCAACACAAGTTAAAAATTTTATTATTTTACTTTTAAGTTGTTTTTTAAGGGAAAAAAAGACTGTCTGAAACAGTCTTTTTCAAAATTTATCTTAATAATTTTAATTTTATATCTGGCGATTCTGATGCGAATTGAACGCATGACCTACGCCTTAGGAGGGCGTTGCTCTATCCAACTGAGCTACAGAATCACTCAAACATTATACAATACTTTTCTTTTTTTTTGAAGTAATTTATTTTTCCAAGCTTCCTTTCAAACCATACATAAGATGTTTTTGTCCAAGTCCTCCAAGAAGTTTCATCTTTTGAAAATATTCATTTGCCAGACTCTTCTTTTCTTTTATTTCATTAAAATATTTATAAAAAGCTTTTATCTCGTCCATAAAATGGCTGTCACTTCCAAAAGTGATTCCTAGATTGTATTTTTTTTGAATTTCTTGAGCTATAAGATTTCTTGAATTTGGAAGAGCATGGTTATGAATTTCTATTGCATCAACCCTACCTATAATATTATAAATATAATCTTTATTCTTTATAAAATTTTTCTGAGCTACTCCTGCTATATGTGGAATTGATTTATAACATTTGAAATTTTCAAGAGCCCTTAAATAATATTCTATATCTTTTGTTGTCTTTGCCATTCTTATTTTATTTTTATTAGGTTCAACATATCCCTTATAAAAATATACCATATCATCTTCTGAAGCAAAATAGATAAGAAGTTCAAAACCATCACAGCAACCAAGTTCTATTGCTGGAATAACATTTATTCCCAATTTTCTTAAAAGGATATTTCCTCCAACTGCATTATGATCTGTTACAGCTATCAGATAATTTTTATCCTCTAAATAATGTAAAAGACTTTTTCCACTTATAAAGCCATCTGAATAATTTGTATGAAGATGAAGATCTACAAAGGTTTTATCCTTATGTCTGTCTGTATAAAAATTCTTAAAAAAATCATCCAAATCATCTAAACCCATTTTATTTCCTCCTTAAATTACTGGAGATATTAATCTGCATATAGACTCTTTTATTTTTTCAGATACATTTCTTTCTTTCATAACCTTATAGTCTAAAGAGACAGATTTTGAAATATCTTCAAAGAATATTTGTCTCAAGTGACCAACAAGCTCTAAATCATAGACATTAAAGTTAATCTCAAAGTTTTGATAAAGACTTCTGTAATCAAAATTAGCACTTCCAAAAGAAGCTACTTCATTATCTATTATTATAAGTTTACTGTGGAAAAATCCATCAGTATATCTGTATACTTCAGCTCCCATTTCTAAAAGTTCTACAATAAATCCTTGATTTGCCCAATAAACAAAAGGATGATCTCCTATATAAGGAACTATTATCTTTACTTCCACACCTGACATAATCGCTATTCTCAAGCAGTCAAGGAGCAAGTCATCAGGAACAAAGTATGGTGTTTCTATATATATACTTCTTTTGGCACTCATTATAAGATTCATAAAGCAATCACGAATTGTTCTTGTCTGATAGTTAGGGCCACTGCTTACAATCTGCATAGCATTTATATGAAATTTTTCTTTTCTCTCTTCAATATTATTCACTTTACTACGAAGTTGTTTGTCAATATCTCTCAGATTAACTCCTTTATGAACAAAGTTCCATGAAATATAAAATTCTCTGTCAGCATCAACTGCTATTTCTCCATTTATCCTTGCACCTGTATCTCTCCAGTTGCCAAGCTTTCCTTTGCCTATATATTCATTTCCTATATTGAAGCCTCCTGTATATAATATTAGACTGTCAATTATACACATTTTTCTATGATCACGATAATTTGCTCTTAAATTTCCAAATCTGAAAAATGGAAAATGAGAAGGAAAAAAAGTTTTTACTTTTATACCAGCTTTTTCAAGCTGCTTTATTCTTTTTCTTTTAAGAATTTTTGTTCCTATCCCGTCAATAATTATTTTAATTTTAACTCCTTCTTGTGCTTTTAAAATAAGTTCGTCATATATTCCACTTCCAAACTCATCATCACTGAAAATATAATACTCCATATTTATTGTTTCTTTTGCATTTCTTATATCTTCAATCATTCTCTGAAAAAAAGAATTTCCTTCTTTAAAGAAATAAACATTATTAAGATATGTAACTTTATTTCCTACAGATTTTACAATGTAGCTTACAAGTTTAGTTCTCTTTTCCACAAGCTGAACTTTATAATGGTTTTCTTTATATATCTGTCTTAAAAAATTTCTTGTATAAAATTTTTCTGTATTTCTTTTTTTATAAAATTTCATACCAAAAAACAAATATGCAATAAAACCAAAATATGAAGTTAAAAGCAAAATAGTTATCCAAAACAAAGTGTATACTGGTCTTTTCCTCTCAAAGAAAAGAACTACAGATGCTAAAAAGATGTTTGCAACGAAGATGTAATCTCCAAGTAAATGAAATACCTGCTGTAACATATACTCCTCCTTTTTGATGGCTATTTTTTATTAAAAAAAATTTAATTCTTTACCCTAATACATTATACACTATTTTTTTAATATTTCATTGAGAATTTTATAAATATAGTATATACTTATAGTGAATACATTAAATTTATAAGCGAGGTTATTATATGAGCTTTTTTGAAAAACTTGACTTAGAAAAAAAACTTAATATATGTACTGGCAATTTTTTTGAAAAATCTAATGGCTTCCCAAGCAGAGATGGACTCGTTGAAATTTTAGCTAATCAAATAAAATTTAAAAATATAAAAAGCTTTAATGACAGACATTCTTTGTTTGAAGTCAGTCAATGTTTTGTAGATTCTGTAATAGGAACGAAGCAGTCGCTGTATAAAAAAATACAAGGAATATATGAGTATAAAAAGAGCAGTAACTGTTATCTTGATGCTCTTATAGAAGCTGATTTGGTAGGAGCAGTTATAAATACAAACTATGATTCTTCAATAGAAGAAAGTACAAGGGTTAAAAAAATCACACCATATGATAAGGAAATTTTTACTGATGGAAAGGTAAGACTTTATAAAGTTCTTGGAGATTTAAGTAACTATGAAAATTGTGCTGTAACAGAGCAAGATTTCAGAAGACTTAGAGTTCTTCCTTTCTATACTGTTTTTTGGGATAGTATAAGATATGAACTTAAGCATAGAAGTACAATTTTTTTAGGGGTAGATTTTGATGATTCTGATTTCTTTACAATTCTTGATTTCATTTTAAGCAGAAATTGCGAAGATATAAAACCTATGTATGTAATAACATCAAATTCTATTTTAAATCCAAAGGTAATGGAATTTTTCAATAAGTATAATATTAAAGTTCTTGCTTCAACTGAATATGAATTTTTCAGAGAACTTAAAAATTATACAAAAAATCCTAATATAGATTTAAATAAACTATTCCCCCAGTTATACAGTGAGTTGATGAACGAAAAAAAGTTCCAATGGTAGTATCAGAAGATGAAGCAGAAAATAGCAGGATAGAAAATAATGAGATTGAAAGTATTAGTAATCTTTCTCAAGAAAGCACAATTGAAATAGAAAATAATGCTGCTGAAAATGTTCTGCCTGAAGTTTCTCAATCTTTAGAAAAAAATCTTACATTTAAAGAAATTACTGAAGAAAAAATTGATACTACTGAAAACTGCATAAAAGAACTACCGACAGAAAGCAAAACTGAAGAACTGCAGAAAAATTTAGAAGATACTGAAAGCTTTGAAGCTATAACAGAAAAACAATATCAACTTTTTGGAAATAACATTTCTACTGAAAATAATTTCTCTCAAGAAAAAGAAATTAAAAAAGAAACAAAAGTTGAAAGCTCAGAAAGTGAAAATATAACTTTATCTGATGCTATATCTCCTGATCCTGAAAAAATTCTTTCAGATACTGAAATTATAAATGAAATTAAAGAAACTGAAAATATATATGAACCTAAAACTGTTTCTTTTGATTTTTCTCAGGATATGGGAAAATTTGAAACAGCTTTAGAGATTAAATATAGTTCTTTAAAGCTTTCTCAGCTCCCTATTAAAATTTCTAATATTCCCGAAGGAATGACTTTTCCTAATCAGGTTGTAATTGGAAATACAGGAATAAAAATAGGAAATGACAGTATCAATAATTGTCATTTAAGAATCGTTTCTAATGAATCTATAAAAATGCTTGAAGTAAAACATAGAGAATTTAAACTTGGACTAAGTGTTTCACTTAATAATGACACTATAAAAGCTTATGGAAGTGTTCGCTCATATGAAATAAGCTCTCTTATAAAAAATTCAAGAATGCTTAAAGTCTTAGAGATGCTTGAAAAAATATTTAGTGGAGCACCTATTTCATTTAAAGTAAATAATCTCTATGGAGATATTACAGCTGAAGACAGAATAGAACTTATGAGAATAAAAACCGTTCAGCATTTCTTTGAAACACTTAATAAATCAGGATACAAATTCCAAGCTGATAAACTTCCTGAGTGTGAAAATATCTATTATCTTCTTGAGCTTAATGCAGCTTTAAGAGAAAACAGAATGATAGAGACATGGTGTAATTTTAATTTTAAAAATGAAAATTACAATTTACATGAAGGAGATTTCCTGATTATAAAAAGAAAGCATAAAGTTGATAAAAACTTAGTTATAGAAGAAAAAATAACTCTTAGAAATCCTCTTGAAAAAAATAATATTTTTAAAGAAAAAACAGCAGGCTACAGAAAACCTTGCTTAATTGAATTGTCAAAATTAGAAAATTAAACTTTAAATTTTTAAGTTTTGGTAAGTAATAGAAATAAAAACTGAAAGAGGTGAAAAAATTGCTGGACAGAAAAAACTTTTTTGAAAAATTTTCAATTGAGGAGGAATATTTTGAGTCAACAGGTCTTAACTGGGATGAACTTGTAAAAATCCATGATGACTATATAACTCTTGTTCCAACTCTTGAAAAACTTGCAGATGAATTTACTTTTAAACTTATTGACACCAAAACTGTCCACTCTGTAAGAAGAAGAGTAAAGAAACCTGCCCATCTTATAGAAAAAATAATAAGAAAAGGGAAAAAGTATGTAGATAGAAATATATCTGTTAAAAACTATAAAGAAATTGTAACAGACCTTATAGGAGTAAGAGTTCTTCATCTTTTTAAAGATGATTGGATTGATATTCACAATGAAATTTTAAAGTTTTGGGATGTAGCAGAAACTCCACAAATAAATGTAAGACCTGGTGATTACAACATGGATCTTCTTAAAGAAACCATGAAACATCTTAACTGTGAAATTATAGTAAGAGAACATGGTTATCGTTCTGTACATTATCTTATTCAGACAGAATCTGAAACAGGAGAAAAATTTTATGTTGAAATGCAGGTAAGAACTGTTTTTGAAGAAGCATGGAGCGAAATTGATCATATTATAAGATATCCTTATGATGTAGATAATCCTATTTTAAATGATTATTTAAGCATTTTTAACAGAATAGTTGGAAGTGCTGATGAAATGGGAACATTTATTAAAAATTTAAAACCTGCTGTAACTGAAAATATGGAGTATTCTGACGACAGAGAACTTGATAATAAATTTAAGTAAAACAAAAAGAGAGCGTATAAGCTCTCTTTTAATTTTTATCTAAATATACCTTTTCAAAATATTTATCTATTTCATTCTGAACTTCTTCTGAATAATTTTCTATCTGTTTTTTAACTAAATTTTCAACATATAAAATCTCATTATTTTTATCATTACTCGGATAAAATAAAGGGACTTGCTTTAAAGGGGTAGTATAAAATTCAAGATTATATCCTTTATGTTTTCCGTTATTTTTATACCATCTATAAAAAATTTTAGAGTTAAGATATCCTAGAATATAAAAAATATTAAAATATCTATCTTTTAAAGTCAGATAATATATATCTGCACTTCCATAAAATTCTCCTTTACTATATGCAAAAAAATTAGTTTTACATCTTTGCCTTACAAGAATTTTTTCATCCTTCATTATATTTTTATCTCTTGCCCATAAAAGCTGCCACCATTTTAAAGCACCTTTTCTTACTTCTCTTCTTTTTAATAAAGTTTCTTTATAAGGCATAAAAAAATTTTTCAATTCATCTGAAATATCATCTGTTTTTTCAATATAGTATATCCAGAAATAATTTTTATCTATACAGCTATACTTAAAAATATCTTTATTCTTATAGAATGGTTTCAGATATTCTTTAAATTTTTCATTATATTCTTTTGTAATAAAAGCCTTATCACACCCTGTCACTATTCCTTGATTGATATTAAAAATTTCTCCTAATTTATGTGTGCTTTTCTCACTTATCTTTTTATTAAATTTTCTATTCTCTTCATCAACAAGAATAATATTTCCTTTTTCATCATAAAGATTACTATTTTTTAAAGTAAATTTATTTCCTTCTTTTTCTATATTTATTTTATCATTTACATTTTTCTTTTCTTTTTTCCATGAAAAAATCATATTATGTTGACCTGGAGCATCTTTAAATATGGAAATATTATAATCTATTATATCTGTATAGTTTCCCTCTTCTTTTAGTTTTTTTCTTAAAATTACCGCACTGTCAGCTTTAAGCCAGTAATTTGTTGTAACATACACAAGAATTCCTTCTTCATCTAAAATATCAATACCTTTTTCTATAAAATAATAGAAATAATCCATTTTACTTTCATAATATTTTCTTCCAAACTCTGTTTCCTTGAGCTTTCTAAAAATTTTTTGATGATTTTTTTCTCCTAAATATGGAGGATTTCCTATTACTATATTATATTTTATTTTTTTTTCACTTAAAAGTGAATCTTCTTTAAAAAATAAAATTTCTCCTTTAAGATTATATCTTTTTAAAATCTCCTGCCCATCTTGTTTATAGATTTCAAGAGCATTTTCATCAATATCATATCCTCTTATCCAATCTGAGTTAAAAAAATATTTTCCTGTTATTTTTTTTGAAAGTTCTATAAGTTTTATAAGCATTACAGTAAGAAGATTTCCCGTTCCACAGGAAAGATCTGCTATTTTCAAATTTCTTAATTTTTCTTCAGTATACTCTTCACAGAAATAGTTTTTTATTGCAAGTTCAGTTATAAAATCAGCATATATAAATGGTGTGTATACTTTATAATTTGAAATTCCCATTAAAATACCTCTAATTTTTTCTTATACAATGTATATCCCCATAAAGCAAGATAAACTGCACCAAATACTGCAAGTTTAACTATAATATTTTTTAACCAAAAGCTTGCTGCAACTGCTATCATTGAACTTATAAGAACTTTTATAAGAAAAATACAAACAGGTTTTAAGCTCAGAGAAATATATTTTTTTCTAAATGTATATAAAAGTAATGAAAAGTTTACCATTGCTGCCACAGAAGTTGAAAGAGCAAGCCCTCTATATTCCATTGAATTTATTAAAAGAGCATTTAAAAGAATATTTATTACAATTGCCGATATTGAAAACTTAACAGGATCTCTGCTGTTTTTCATTCCATAAAAAGCTCTTGTCATAAGATGTATTGCAGTATAAAAATAAAGTCCTAAAGAATAATAAAAAAGTGATTCAGCAGTTATCTTTACTGCTCTTCCTCCAAATTTTCCATATTCAAAAATAAGTCTTATTACATCTTCTGAATAAATAGTAAGAACTATAGTTGATGGCACAACTAAGAACAATAAAATATTAAGTCCTTTTTTAATATCCTCTTCTACAGCTTTAAAATCTTTATTAACAATTTTTTTTGAAAGAGCTGGATAAATTACTGTAGAAATTGATATTCCAAAAACCCCTATAGGAAGATTATATACTCTTGTTGCATTTTCAAGTGCTGATACTCCTCCTGTTTCAAGATATGAAGCAAAAAATTGATCTACTATTGTATTAAACTGTCTTGCAACAATTCCTACAAGCATAGGAACCATAAGATAAAAAATTCTTTTAAGATATTCATCTTTGAAATCAATCCTAAATCTATATCTTCCTACTCTTTTAAAAAATTGTGGAAGAACTATTATAAGTTGTAAAAAACCTCCTACAAGAACCCCATAAGCCATAGCTTTTATCCCATAAGTTTTTCCAAAAAATATTGCTCCTCCAAGAATAGCAATATTGAAAAATATGGAAGTTGATGCTGGCACTGCAAAACATTTAAAATTATTAAGCACTGCACAAATCATTCCTGAAAGGCTTATAAAAATGAAGTAACTTGACATTATTTTTAAAAGATCAGATGCAATAAATTTTGTTTCATCTGAAAATCCACTCACTATAACTGTTATTATTTCTTTTGAAAATACTATCATTCCAAGTGAAACTATAACAGAAAAAATAAAAACTATATTAAGAATTGAAAAAATAAATTTTTTCCCCTCTTCTTCCCCCTGCTTTTCAACTTTTTCATTATACATGGGGATAAACGATGTTCCTAGTGCTCCTTCTCCAAGAAGTTGTCTGAAAAAATTACTTATTTTAAATGCACTGAAAAAAGCATCTGTTCCTGCAGATACACCAAAATAATAAGCAACAACAACACTTCTTGCAAGTCCAAGCACTCTGCTGACTAATGTTATCAGCATTACAAGTATTCCACTTTTAAACATTGAACCTCCACACCAATCAGCTTTCTATTTTTTTTATAATAATCTTTTCATCATTGTTTATTATATCTGCTTTTCCTTCTTTATAAATATCAAGAAGAGCAAGAAATATATAAACTAGATGAATTCTGTTTTCTGCTCTTGAAAAAATTTCATCAAGAGTAAGAGGTTTTTCAAAAAGAATAACTTTAATTTTTTCTATTTCCTCTTCAACTGAATATACTTTTTCATATTTTATTTCAATAACTTCTTCATCAATTACTTTTAAATATTTCTTATAACTATTATAAATATCTTCTGCTTTCAAAGAATTAAGATCATATTCTTTAGATTCAGATTTTCTTATCTTTCTTCCTTCTCCTCTGGAATAAGAAATATTAAATTCACTTCCCATGCTGTTAATTCTATCTGCCACATCTTTAAAAAGCTTATATTCTTCAAGCCTTTGTTTCAATACTTTTTCTGTTTCAAGCTCTTCATTTATATGTAGGACTGACACTGCTTTTATTTCAAGAAGCTCTGCAGCTGTCATAAGAAATTCTGTTTTTATTTCAAGATTATCTTTTTTGGATCTTTCAAAAACAGCAATATATTCGTCAATAAGCTGAGAAATTCTTACCTCTGATATTTTTAATTTTTTCTTATCTATAAGATATAAAAGAAGCTCAAGTGGCCCTTCAAAATTATCTATTTTAAGGAGAATATCATTTTTATTTTCAACAGCTTTTTCAAAATTTTCATTTTTATTTTCCATCAGAATAATTTCTCCAGTTCTCAACATCTTTTTGTATTCCTATTTTTAAATCTTCAAATGAATCAAATTTTTTCTCAGGTCTCATAAAATGTTCTATATTCACATAAATTCTTTTTCCATAAAGCATGTCATTAAAATCAAGAATATGCACCTCTACACTTAGTTCTCCTGGTTTTAATGTAGGATTCTTTCCTATATTTATTACTGAAGAATATTGCTTTTTATTTTCTCCTTCAATAACTGTGCTTCCTCCAAAAATTCCAAAAGGAGGATAAACTTTATTTACAACTTTTAAATTAGCTGTTGGAAAACCTAAAAGTCTTCCGTATTTCTTTCCATGTTCCACTATTTCTGAAATAAGAAAAGGTCTTCCTAAAAAACAGTTTGCAAGTTCTAGCTCTCCATTAAGAATAAGATTTCTTATAAGTGTTGAACTTAATACATACCCTTTATATTCAACAGGAGGAACTTCATTTACTATAATATTCTTTTCTTTGCTTATAGATTTAAGGTATTCTGTATTTCCTGCTCCTCTTTCTCCAAATGTATAATTAAATCCTACAAATATTTCTTTTGCTCCAAGGGCATTTATTAAAATATTATCAATAAATTCTTCTTTTGTGCAGTTTGCAAATTCTTTATCAAAAGTTTGAAGTACAACATAATCAACACCCATTTCTTCTAAAAGATATAATTTTTCTTCAAGAGTATTTATCATTTTAGGAACTCTTTCTGGAAAAATCACTTCCATAGGATGATTTGAAAATGTAAATACAACAGATATCCCATTATTTTCTTTTGCTTTTTTTACTGCTTCAGATATTAATACTCTATGTCCTCTATGCACTCCATCAAAAGTTCCAAGAGCAACATAACTATTTTTTAGTTTTTCATTTCCTTTTAAAATATCTTTTATTATTTTCATATTAATTGTATTACTCCTTTGGTTGTTCTCCATTTTCCTCAAGAAGCTGGTTATATATTTCCTCTATTCTTCTGAATCTATTTCTTATTCCTGATTTTGAAATACCTATCATTTCAGCCAGTTCCTGAAGAGAGCTTTCAGGATTTTGAAGTCTTAAAAAAGCCACTTCTTCTAAAACAGGAGTCAGATTATTTATACCTATTTTTGCTCCTATATAATTAATCTGTTTTATCTGTCTTAGCCCTGTATTAAGAGTTTTCGTTTCATTGGCAACTTCCCAATTCATTTCTCTTATTGTCTTATTTTTTAAGTCTTTCATCATTGTAGTTTCTTCATATTTATAAAATTCTTTTATAGAACCATTTATTACAAGTATATCCATAATATCTTCAGAATTTCTAAGATAAACAAGATTTTTATTTCTCTTTTTTGTTTTTGATACTTTTTTACCTAAATCTCCAAGAATTTCATAAAGTTCTTCTGCTATATCTTCATTATCTATAAAAAAATCCAAAGCATATTCTTTTTCAGGACTTTTAATATATCCTGTAGAAAGAAAAAGTCCTCTTATAAAACCTGCTGTTTTTTCTTCATCTTCACGAATAGCTTTTCCTCTATATTCTTCAAGAAGATTTAAAAAATCTCTGAATCCTTTTTGATTAACAATTCCTATTATATATATATTATGTTCTCCAAAATTTTTACTTGTAGAATACTTTACATTTAATTTAAGATTTGTAATCTCTTTTAAAATTCTATATACTCTGTTAGCAAGTTCAATACTTTCCAACTTTAATTCTATATGATCATTAAAAACTGCATTTTTAGCATCTAATATTCCTCTTAACTCTGCAGTTTTTTCTTTTACTGTATATCCGCCCTTTTTTATTATCTCATTTTTTACTTGATAAGTATAGGACATCTGAAATCTCCTTTCTTATTTTGCCTCTGCCCAGTTATTTCCTACAGAACTATTTACTTCAAGTTTTACATTTTTAAACTTAACACTGTTTCTCATAATATTTTCTATAACTGTTCTGTACTCTTCAACCTTTTCATCTTTTATTTCAAATATAAGTTCGTCATGAACCTGAAGCAGCATTTTTATATCTTCTTTTCCTCTTAAAAATTTATAAAGTTCTATCATAACTTTTTTTATAACTTCTGCTGCTGTCCCTTGAATAACAGTATTTACTGCCATTCTTTCTCCTTGATTTTTTATATTTTTATTTCTTGAATGAATACCTTCTATATCCCTTCTTCTGTTAAAATATGTTTCTGCATATCCTGTTTCTTCTGCTTTTTGTATTATTTCTGTTTCAAGCTCTCTTACTTTTGGATATTCTGCAAAATACTTTGCAATATAGTCTTCTGCATCTTTTCTTGTTATTTTAAGTTCTTTTGACAAACCAAAAGCAGTTTTTCCATAAATAATACTAAAGTTTACAATTTTAGCTGCTGTTCTTTGTTCTCTTGTAACTTCCTCACTTTCAGAAAGCCCAAATATTTTTCTTGCAGTAAGATCATGAAGATCTTTTCCTTCTGCATATGCTTTTATAAGATTTTCATCCTCTGAAATTTCTGTAAGAACTCTTAGTTCAATTTGAGAATAATCTATTCCAAGAAGTTTATAACCTTTCTTAGCAATAAATCCTTCTCTTATTCTCATTCCATCATCAGTTTTAACAGGAATATTCTGTAAATTTGGATCAGATGACGAAAGCCTTCCTGTAGCTGTTCCTGTCTGATTAAAATTAGTATGAATTCTATTATTTTTATCTGCAGATTTTGGAAGAGCATCAATGTATGTTGATTTTAATTTAGAAAGTTTTCTATATTCAAGAATATATTTTGCTATTTCTTCTCCTCTTGCTTCAAGTTCTTCAAGAACTTCCACATTCGTTGAAAGACCTGTTTTTGTTTTCTTTACAGGAGCTATATTAAGATTTATAAATAAAACTTCTGCTAATTGTTTAGGGGAATTAAGATTAAATTTTCCTCCTGCAATTTCATATATTTTTTCTTCAAGAATATTTAATTTTTCTCCTACTTTTGCACCGAATTCATAAAAATACTCAGGATTAATCATTATTCCTTCCTCTTCCATAGAATTCAGAACTTCAATAAGAGGAATTTCTATTTCTTTTAAAACAGGAATAAGATTTTTTTCTTCAAGCTGCTCCTTAAGAGAAAAATGAAGTTCTCTTACTGCTTCTCCTCTTTCACGAATATAATTTCCATATTTTTCTATATCTGTTTCTTCAGGTTTTTCTTTTCCAAAAATATCAGCATATTTTTTTATGTCTTTCATAGTTTCAGCAGCAATCATACTTTCAATATTTTCTCTTGTCTGAGCTGTAATAAGATGATATGCTAGCATTTCATCAAATTCCATATTTTCAGTTGGAATTTTATAATAATTTCTAAGAATATTTTTAAAATTATATGTTACAAATTTTTTATCCATAGAAAATATTTTTTCAATAAGTTTTTTATCTAGATTTCCATATTTCTCTCCTATCTTAAGATTATGATAAAGAGGAACATAATAATCCCTTTCT
Organism: Fusobacterium perfoetens; assembly: GCF_021531595.1. Classification (NCBI taxonomy): domain Bacteria; kingdom Fusobacteriati; phylum Fusobacteriota; class Fusobacteriia; order Fusobacteriales; family Fusobacteriaceae; genus Fusobacterium; species Fusobacterium perfoetens. Next base: position 153,445 of record NZ_JADYUD010000001.1, on the reverse strand, counting down.
TCTCCTGCAAAAACTACTCCTATATTTTCAGCATAGAAATATATAAATTCTTCAGATTTTAAATCATTATACATCTTTTCAAATTTTTCTTCTGTATCAATAATCATTACCATACTGTCTTTTTCTTTTTTAGGCTTTAGAACAGATTCGTTTTCTACATTAAAAAGCCCAAGCTGTCCCACTTGCTCTGAAGTTTCCTTTTCTTCATATTTCTCTTTTTCCTCTTCTTCAGAAAGCCCCATTCTTTTTATAAGAGCTTTAAAACCTAACTCTTTAAACAGTGATAAAAGTTTTCTATTATCTACATTATATTCTAAATCCTCTATTTTTATTTCAAGAGGAATATTTGTTTCAATAGTTGCAAGATTTCTGCTTAAAAAAGCTATTTCTTTATCTTCTTTTATATTATTTATAAGAGAAGGCCCTATTCCTGATATCTCTTTTAAAGAATCTATATTTTCATAAATTCCTTCAAGATTTTTATATTTTTCAAGCATAGGTATTGCTTTTTTAGGACCTACTTTTCTTACTCCAGGAATTCCATCACTGCTGTCACCTATAAGTCCAAATAAGTCAGGTATCATTTCAGGATAAACACCAAGATGTTCTTTTACATCTTCAGGAGTTGAAAGAATTTTAAATCCACCTCCATCTCCTTTTCCAAGAAGAGCAATATTTATATTTTTATCAAGAAGCTGTGTCAAATCTTTGTCACCTGTTATGATAATAATTTCATAATTTTCTTTTGAAAATTTTTTTCCAATTGTTCCCATAACATCATCAGCTTCATAGCCTGAAATTTTAAATCTGTCTATTCCAAAACAATCAAGTACCTCTTCTATTCTGTCAACCTGAACAAGAAGATCTTCAGGCATTGCATCTCTATTACTTTTATATTCACTGTATATTTTACTTCTTTTTAGTTCTGCTCTTTTTATATCCTGAGCCGCTCCTATATAATCTGGAGAAAATTCCTTTATAATACTTAAAAGGGTATTAGTAAATCCATACACTGCTCCTGTCGGCTCGTTTTTTGTTCTAAAATTCATATTTCCATAAAATGCCCTGTACATAATTGCACTGACATCAAGCAATACTATCCTTTTCATATCTTTTTCCTCCATTTTATTATTTCCCTATCAATTATATCATAATTACCATTAATATTGAATAAAAGCACAACAATTTTCATTGTTTTTAATTTGCTTTTCTGTTATAATTATTAGTAATCAATTATGTATTTACTAGGAGGAAAATTTATGAATTTAGTTATTTTAACAGGAAGACTTACCAGAGATCCTGAACTAAAATTCGGTCAAAGTGGTAAAGCTTACTCAAGATTTTCTTTAGCTGTTGACAGACCTTTTCAAAAAGGAGAGGCTGATTTTATAAACTGTGTTGCATTTGGAAAAACTGCTGAGCTTATTGGCGAATATCTTAGAAAAGGAAGAAAAGTAGGTGTACAAGGAAGAATTCAGATGAACAGATATGAAGTGAATGGAGAAAAAAGAACTTCTTATGATGTTTTAGTAGATACTGTTGAATTCCTTGAAAGTAAAAATGGCACTGGAGAAGATTCTTCTTACAGCAGCGGAAATTATAACGAAGGTTTCCAAAGAGCTGCTGAACCTGCAAAATCTGCTCCTGTAGGAAATGATTTTGAAGATGATGAATTTCCATTTTAATTAAAACAATTAATAAATAATTAAAAAGGTTTTTAACCATTTTATAATATTAAAATTTTTGGAGGTATTAATGAAAAAGAATAGTATTCTTATACTAGATTTTGGTTCTCAATATAACCAACTTATAGCTAGAAGAATAAGAGAAATGGGAGTATTTGCTGAAATAGTTCCATACTTTGAACCAATTGAAAATATTGTGGCTAGAGAGCCAAAAGGAATTATTCTTTCTGGAGGACCTGCTTCTGTTTACTTAGAAGATGCCTTTATGATAGATAAAAAATTATACGATTTAGGTATTCATGTTCTTGCAGTATGTTATGGAATGCAACTTACAACTCATCTTCTTGGAGGAAAAGTTGAATGTGCTGACAAACAAGAATTTGGAAAAGCTCATCTTATTTTAGATGATGCATCTAACCCTCTTTTTGAAGGTATTCCTAATGATTCACAAGTATGGATGAGCCATCAGGATCATGTTACTAAACTTGCTCCTGGATTCGTTCAAATTGCTCATACAGATTCTTGTATAGCTACTGCTTACAATGCAGAAAAAAATATCTACTGTGTTCAGTTCCATCCTGAAGTTACTCACACTGAATATGGAAAAGAACTTTACAGAAACTTCGTTTTCAATATAGCAAAATGTGAAAAAAACTGGAGCATGACAAACTATATTGAAGATACTATTGAAAAAATAAGAAAAACTGTTGGAGATAAAAAAGTTCTTCTTGGACTTTCAGGAGGAGTTGACTCATCTGTTGCTGCAACTCTTATCCATAAAGCAATCGGAGATCAGTTAACTTGTATCTTTGTTGACACAGGACTTCTAAGAAAAGACGAAGCTTTAAATGTTATGAAAATATATGGAGAAAACTTCCATATGAATATAAAATGTGTAAACGCTGAAGCAAGATTCTTATTTAAACTTGCAGGTGTTTCTGATCCTGAAGCTAAAAGAAAAATAATAGGAAAAGAATTTATTGAAGTATTTAATGAAGAAGCAGGAAAACTTACTGATGTTGATTTCTTAGCACAAGGAACTATATATCCAGATGTTATTGAATCTCAATCTGTAAAAGGGCCTTCTATGACTATAAAATCTCATCACAATGTTGGAGGGCTTCCTGAAGATATGAAATTCACTCTTCTTGAACCTTTAAGAGAATTATTTAAAGATGAAGTAAGAGCTGTAGGAAGAGAATTAGGAATTCCTGACCATATGATAGATAGACATCCATTCCCAGGACCTGGACTTGGAATTAGAATCCTAGGAGAAGTTACTAAGGAAAAAGCTGACATCTTAAGAGAAGCTGACAATATCTTTATTGAAGAATTAAGAAATGCTGATCTTTATAACAAAGTAAGCCAAGCTTTCGTTGTTCTTCTTCCTGTAAAATCTGTAGGAGTTATGGGAGATGTAAGAACTTATGAATATACTGCTGTTTTAAGATCTGCAAATACAATAGACTTTATGACAGCAACTTGGTCTAGACTTCCTTACGATTTCCTAGAAAAAGTTTCAAACAGAATTATCAACGAAGTTAAAGGAATTAATAGATTAACTTACGATATTTCTTCTAAACCACCTGCTACAATAGAGTGGGAATAATTTGTATTTTGGTGTGAAAGCTTTTCTTAGTAAAAGCTTTCACATTTATTTTTTATTACAAAATTAATAAAAATATATCCATCTTATTAACACAGGAGGAAAAATGACAAAATATAATGTCATTGATTTATTTGCTGGTGTAGGAGGTCTAAGTTACGGTTTTTCTAAAATATCAGATTTTAATATAATTGCTGCAAATGAAATAGAAAAAGATATTTCTATAGCATATACTTTAAACCACCCTGATGTGAAAATGATAAATTGTGACATTAACGATTTAACAGAAGAAAAACTTAATAAAGTTTTAAAAAATAAAAAAATAGATATTATTGTAGGAGGACCACCTTGTCAATCTTATTCAACATTAGGGAAAAGACAAATGGATGACAGAGCAAATTTATTTATGCAATATAAAAGAATTTTACAAATTCTTAAACCTACAGTTTTTGTTTTTGAAAATGTTGTTGGAATTCTAACTATGGATAAAGGAAATCTATTTAAAAAAATTCAAACTGAATTTGAAGAATTAGGATATATCCTTAAACAAAAAACTTTAAATGCTGCTGATTTCGGTGTCCCTCAACAAAGAGAAAGGGTAATATTGGTTGGTATGAAAGAAAAAAATAATTTTATATATCCTATACCTACACATGGAGAGGGACTTAAACCATATGTTACATTAAAAGATGCAATAGGAGATTTACCTTGTATCAAAAGTGGTCAAGAAAAAAATTATTATGAAACAGATATTGGAGACAACGAGTTTTTAAAATTTGTCAGAGCAAATGTTGATAATTTCCTTGAAGAACATAAAGCTCCTAAAAATGGAGAACATTTAATTAAAATTATGGAAACTCTTAAAGATGGACAATCTAAAAATGATTTACCTGAAGAAATTCGTCCTAAAAGTGGATACGGTAATACATATGCTAAATTATGGTGGGAAAAACCAGCTACCACAATAACACGTAATTTTGCATGTCCATCTTCATCTAGATGTATTCATCCTCGTGATTCAAGAGCTATGTCTATAAGAGAGGGAGCTCGCTTACAAAGCTTTCCAGATGATTATAAATTTTATGGAGCAGATGGTATGAAACGGCTAGAAATTGGCAATGCCGTTCCACCACTTCTTTCTATTGCTATAGCAAAACAAATATTAGAAGCATTAAGAAGTAAAGCAACTCCTTAAAAAGAGTTGCTTTATTTTTCAATATATAATATCTAAATAATAAGGTGGCTCATCAGGAAAAAACCATTGAAATGCCTTTTCTGGAATTGAAAATACTTTTTGTCCTTCCATTTCACTTCTTGTAATCCAGTTAGTATTATTTTCATTAATGTTAGTTATATTTATTATAGCCATAGTTCCATTAAATAAATCAAAATGAACAACAAATGATATAATTTTTTCATTTTCAAAAACACGCTTTGCTTCCTGAACTTTATGATATTTTATATCATTTATCCCAGTAAATCCTGATTGTATCTCAAGCCTAATAATAGTATCATTTAATTTAATTTCTAAATCTGCCATTGGTGATTTAGAAAAAGTTTTAAAATCTGTAAGACTATCATGTCCTACAGTTTTTATAGATTCTTTTGATACTCCAAAAATAATAGAAAGAGCTGGTGCAAAATATTTACATACTATATAACCTCTCATCCAATTATAGTATACATCTTCAGGATTACGCCCATTATTATTTAATTTTGTAAAAATATTATTTTCTTTCATAATATTGTAAGCCTTATCAATTTCCAAGTTTATTTTATTCATTGATGACCAATTAATTTTTGGATGAACAACATAATTAATTTTTTGAAATATTTCTTTTAACCTTAAATTATATTCTTCTATTTTCTCCCAATTTATATAAACAATATCTTTAGCTTTAAAATATTTTTTTAAATTTTCTTGATTTTTAAATCCCAATTGTTTTCTATATTCTCTATAATCAAAACTCATATGTTCTCCTATTTTATTAATTCTAATATCTTATTATATGTATGATGAAATTGAATATCTCCAGGTATAATTTTACGCGGACTATGCCACTGTACAAATCCAAAAGGAAGCTGAATTGTACTACCTCCATTTCTTATGCCGTATACTGCTGTTGGAGAAATCTTATTTTGAATATCTGGTAAATAAATTATAGTATCAAATTGGTTTTCACCAACCATATTTTTATACCATAAAATTTGAGCCCAATTATCTGAATCCTTAGCTAATCCTTTTGCAAAACAAAAATCAAATATCTCTACAATATTTTCATTTATCCATTCAATTAAGCTATTATATAAAGTTTCATTATAAGACTTTAGTGTATTTGCTACTAATCTATGTTTTCTAAGTTCAAGATTTTGATTAGCACTACTATGTAATTTAATAATATCAAGAGTATCGGTTGCAGAACCAAAATAAAGAGAAATAGCTCTTTTTACTTGCTCTGGTATTCTTTTCCCATATTGCATTTCAAATCCTCTGATAAATCTATCAATTCCTATTAAAAAAACTTGACCACTATCATCTTTCTTTATAGAAACATTAAGTTTCTTTCCATTTGATAAATAAAGCCACATATCTGTCTTTGATTTTGTTTTTCCACCTAAAATACAATCTACATTTGTTTCACATAATCCACCATATTCAACACGATTAATAACAACATCTTTTAAATGTGCACATTCTAATATTCTTTGTTGAATTTCTTTGCTTTCAGCTGTTAATTCTGCTACAAGTTGTTCATTTTTATGTCCAGATAACTTAGCATATTTCCAGCCTTCAGCTCTATTTCTTGTAGTCATATCTAATATTCCTCCTTTAAAGATAATTACAAATTTATAATATTCTATATTGAATTTTTTTATTATTTTTAATATTAATATAGTTCTATATCTGATAAATTCATTTTATAGATATATTAATAATAGCTTTTTTAACCTTCTTTACAATATAAGTATATTACAAGTAAATATAAAAATCTACATAATATCAATAATATTTTTATTTAAAATTTAACAAAATATTTTTTTATATCTTTTTAATAAAAAAATATGATATATTATAATAAATACTTTATGCAAGGAGATAAATACTTATGAACATAGATGAACTTACACAAGAACTTGATAGAATTATGCTTGAAGAAGGATATATTGAAATAAGTGATAAAAACAATATGGTTACTTCTCTTATAGAAGAACACAATGCTAATATGAAATTATATAAAAAAGCTATTGGTCATCTTTATAGCAGTTATTCATATTTTGAAAATGATGATGAAACTTTTTTCTATAATCCTTATGACAGTTTTGATAATCTTGAGGAGTTCAAAAAAGAATTTAATATACTTTAAAATTTTAATAAATAATGTACTTTATAAATTTTTTTATTAAGATATAAGAAAAAATTTGAAAATTTGTTAAAAAATGGTATAATACCACATATAGAGTTACCAAAAACAATCAAATAATATAGAGTTATAATTTTAGTGCGGATTTTGTATATAAACTGTTAATATTTCAGCCAATAATTTTTTTATTTTATACAATGGAGGAAAAAAATGGAGAAAGTTTATCAAGGAAAAACAAAGAATGTGTACAAACTGGAAAATGGGAACTTCTTATTAGAGTTCAAAGATGACTGTACTGGAAAAGATGGAGTATTCGATCCAGGTGAAAACTCTGTTGGATTAACTATTGAAGGTATAGGAAAAGCAAATTTAAAAATGTCTGAATACTTCTTTGAAATCCTTAACAACCAAGGAGTAAAAACTCACTATATTTCTGCCGATTTAGAAAAAGGAACAATGGAAGTTGTCCCTGCAAAACCTTTTGGAAAAGGTCTTGAAGTTATATGCCGTTTCAAAGCTGTAGGAAGTTTTTACCGTCGTTATGTTCAATATGTAAATGAGGCTGCTGATCTTCCAGCATATGTAGAAACTACTTTTAAGAATGACGCACTTGGTGATCCATTAGTTACAAAAGACGGACTAGTTGTTTTAGGTGTTATGACTGCTGAACAATATGACTCTATGAAAGAAAGAACTCAAAGAATCTCTACTATTGTTAAAGATGAATTAGCTAAAAAAGGATTAGATCTTTATGATATTAAGTTTGAATTTGGAATTGATAATAATGGAGAAGTTATCTTAATAGATGAAATTGCATCTGGAAATATGAGAGTATATAAAGATGGTGTTATAGTTAATCCTATGGACTTAACTGAAATGTTCTTTGCTTAATATTCTAGATAAAGTAATTAATAAAAAACACAGAGGAGCTGAAATAAGCTCCTTTTTTGTTATCATATTTTCAAAAAAAGAAAAATACTGAAGGGTGAGAAGGCCTTCAGTACTTTCCTTTGAGATTTTACTTTTATCTATGTCAAAGTTAGCACACTTTAACAGCTGAATTATTGAGTGGGCTTTATGCCCCGAGGAAATTTTTATTATAAAAAATATTCAAATAAGCTATTTTAAAACTAGAATGTATAAGCCCATCCTATTTGGAATTCTCCATAGTATTTTCCGTTATCTTCGTTAGTTATAATTCCTTTTTTAGCTTCATATTTTGATATATCATATCTATAGTATCCATAAATATCAAATGAATCATTTAAAGCATAATTAGCATTTACTATAAGAGCATTATAGTTAAAGTCTTTATAAACTCTATATCCTTTATCTTTTCCAAGATTGCTGTAATCTGCTGAATTATGTAATCCTAATCTATATTCTAAAGTTAAACCTAATTTTTCTCCTGTATATAGAGGTGCGTAGAATCTTAATTGATGATCTGCTGATTTTTCAAGAATATTACCTTTTTCTACTACTCCTCCCTTATCATTTAATTCAACTTGTCCTTTTCCTGTATAATCTATATAATCTAAATAGTATCCTACTTTAATTGGTCCAAATGTTACATTGAAAGGCATTATTTCTATTCTTCCATAATCTTCATAATTTCCACTTTGAGAATAGTATTGAGCATCCATCCAACCTGAGAACATTCCATAATCATATCCTGTTCTTAAATACCATCTGTCATAGTTATCATTGCTTTGAACTTTTACTCCTAAGAACCAGTTATCAAAGTTTCTTATAGCTTGAAGTTCCATTCTTGATGTACCTCTGTCATATAGTCCACCTTCTCTATGACGAGTGTCAGATGAGAAAACTTTTCCTGCTCCTATTGTGAAATCCCAGTTTTCAGTATTAAGTTCTGCTGTATTCATGAATATAACTGATTCACCTATATTCTTTTGACCAGAAGTATTATCTACCTCTAAACTTTGTCCTACTGTTACTGATTTGATTAATGGTTCAGGAGTTACTTCAGCTATAACAACAGTTTCCTGTACTTCCTCCACTACTGGAAGAACTTCTTTTGCATAAGCTGATGAACTTACTGCTAATACTGCTCCTAATAATAATGCTGTTTTCTTCATTTTATTCCCCCTCTGAAATATTTTTATTAATAAAAAATATTACCTTAATACAGTTAAATTTTTTAATAAAGTTAAAAAATTTAATTATGTAAAATTTTTATGTATGAGGCTGTATTAAGTTAATACTTTTATTAGCCCGCTGTTTTTTATTTATTTTTATTTATTTTTATTATTTTTTAAATTCTTTTTTTAAAAGTTTTTCACAAAATATCAAACAATCTTTTAAACAGAGCATATGATATAGTCTCATTATGAATTTTAAAATATTCTTCAATAAACTCTGTTACTTATTAAAATTTTATTATATAATATAGATATGATAAAAATTAAAAAGAAAAAGTCATTCAATATTTTTGTGTAATTTTTAAATTAATTTAAAAATATTTTATTTTTTTAAAACTTTTATTTTACCTAGTAAAATTATAGTTGTTTTTTTAGTTTTTGTCAAGCTTTTTTATTTTTATTTTTATTTAAGGAGGCATTTTATGAACAATGCAACGAACAATAGAAACATAGCCAATCTTCTTAGGTATATCAATATTCATCAAGGTGGAACTAAACTTGAGCTAGCAGAAAATTTAAATCTTTCTCCTGCTTCATTGACAAAAATTTCAAAAAAACTTATATCTGAAAATATTTTATATGAAGAAGAAAGAATAAAAAATAACCGTAAAAGAACAGATCTCCTTATAAATTATAATAAATTTAAGTTTATAGGAATTGATTTAAGACCTGATACTACAACTATTGTTTTCACTAATACAAATCTTGAAATTCTTCATGCTTTTTCAAGAGAAAACAGCAATCAAATAAAAAATTCAAAAGATTTATTTCATGATATTTTTACAAGAATTCAAACTTTTATAAAAGAAAACGATGTCAAAGAAAATGAAATTCTTGGGATGGGAATTACAATAAACCTTTCAGAGTTTCATAATAAATATTATGATTATAGTTTTCTTGAGGAACTTAATTATGAAAAATTAACTGAATTTGCTAAAGAATATTTTAGTTTTCCTGTGATCATAGATACTTTTATAAGAGCATTAGCTCTTTATCAGACTTTCTGTGAACCGTCAATTAAAAATTTCTTTTTTATGAAATATAATACTCTCATAGATGGAAGTATTATAGTAAATAATCAACTTGTAAATCCATTTATGGACTTTAATAAAAAATTAGGGCTTAACCATGTTATAATTGAACCTGATTCAGATGTCTTTTGTGATACATGTAAAAGAAAAGGTTGTATTGAAACAATGATATCAAGTTCCAGTATTATAAAACAACTTAAAGATAAATACAGAGAGTATCCTGAAATAATTAAAAACTATGATACACATGGATTTGATTATCTCGTTGAAAGAGCTGAAAAAGGAGAGGTTGAAGAATGCCTTATCCTAAAAAAAATAGCAAACTATACAGCCCTTATAATACTTAATATTGATGCTATTTTCTCTCTTGATAACTTTGTAGTTTCAGGAAAGCTTTTCAAAAGTCCAATATTTAAAAATTACCTTATGATCTCTCTTCAAAGCTATCAACTAACTGAAATAAAAGAGAATTTTATCATAAGTCATATAGAGGAAAAAAAGGAATTTCTTGCATCTGCATATCTTCCTGTAAATTATATTTTTTATAATTATAATTTCTAAAATAATTTTATTCAGTAAAATAGATAATATAGTGATTACATATGGTTAAAAGGTATTTAAAGGGGAAACTTTTACTGAAAATTTTATTTAATATGTTTATATTTTAGGAGGTAACTATGAAAAAAGTTTATGTTTTACTTGCAGAAGGATTTGAAATTTTAGAGGCTATTGCACCTATTGATGTGATGAGAAGAGCAGGAATAAAAGTTGTTACTCTTTCTTTGAACAAAACTCTTGAAGTTAATTCTGCACAAAATGTTACAGTCAAGGCTGATGATATGTTTGGAGACTATAAAGATGCTGATGGTATATTCCTTCCAGGAGGATATTCAGGATATGAAAATCTTTTTAAATCAGATGAAGCTATGGCTCTTACAAAATACTATCTTGACAATGGAAAAATGGTTGCAGCAATTTGTGGAGCTCCATCTTCATTGGGAAGAAGAAGAATGATAGATGGAAGAAATATAACTCTTCATTTCTCTACTCATGAACTTGTAAAAGATTTTTGCAATATTATAGACGAACCTATTGTAAAAGATAAAAATCTTATCACTGCCAGTGGTTCAGGGTATTCTCAAGAACTTGGATTTACAATTCTTGAATATCTTGCACCTGAAACTATTGAAAAAGTAAAAATCGGAATGACATTAAAATAAAAACATTTATAAAAAGCATAAAAGAAAAAGGGGTATAAACCCCTTTTTTTAATCTAATGTGAATTCATCAAGTTCTTTTTCTGCTTTAGCTTTTTCTATTTTAGCAGCTTTTCTTTCTTTTAATTTTTTTTCTGTTGCTCTGATAAATCTAGGAATGAAAAATTCTTTTTCTTCTTTAATTTCTTTTTGCTTTGGAGTATATATTGATTCAAGCTCATTTCTATATTGTTCAACTTCATTTCCAAATGCAGATAAATCTTTTACAGGATATTTTTTTAAGTTTGGATATTTAGAATCAAGTTCTTTATTCCATTCATCTACTCTTTCTTTATTTAAAGCAAGTAAAAGATCTGCATGTCCACTGATTTTTATTTCTTTTATCACATCACCTTTTTCAAGCTTTTTAATTCTGTCATAATCTCCCTGAGTTACAAATTCTCCAAAAATTGTATATCTTTGATTTAAAGAATCAGCAGGATATATAGTTATAAAAAATTGTGATCCATTTGTATTTGGCCCCATATTTGCCATTGCAAGCATTCCAGGTTGATAGAAATCAAGCCAGTCAACAAATTCATCGTTTGTAAGATATCCTGGTGTTCCTTGTCCTGTTCCAGTAGGATCTCCCCCTTGAATCATAAAGTTTTCAATAGCTCTATGAAATACTGTATTATCATAATAACCTCTTAAAGCAAGATTTACAAAACTTGCTACAGTTATTGGAGCTGCTTCAGGATAAAGATAAAATTCTATGTCTCCCTGAGATGTTACAAATGTTGCTCTAATATCATTATATTTTGTAAAATCTGTACTTTCTTTTTTTCCAAAGAATGAACATCCTCCAAGTAAAAATAAAACAAGTGAAACAAGCAGTAGTTTAAAATATCTCTTCATAAATTTCCTCCAAAATAATGTATAATTACTTCCTTTAGACTCTTTTTTTCTCTTTATTGTTTACTACTTTAAAAAATATTTTTGAAGTTTTGTAGTTGAAAGAGTAAGTACTGTAGCAAATCCTATAAATAATACAGAAAGTGCATTTATAACAGGTGACACTCCCAATCTTATCATAGAATAAATTCTAAGAGGAAGAGTTGATGAACCTGGACCTGCCACAAAGAATGTTGCAACGAAATCATCAAATGATAAAGTCAGAGCAATAAGAAATCCTGATATTATTGCAGGCATAAGCATTGGTATAATTACTTTTTTTAATGTCTGCATCTCTGTTGCTCCAAGATCATAAGCTGCTTCAACAATAGAATAATCTATTTCTGAAAGCCTTGAAAGCACAATAAAAAGTACAAAAGGAATATTAAATGTTGTGTGAACTATAAATATACTTGCAAGACCAAGTTCAAGTTTCACTGTAACAAATAATATTAAAAGGGATACTCCCATTATTATATCAGGAACTATAAGAGGAAGATAACCTATTACTTCAAGATATTTTTTATATCTAAATTTATACCAATGAAGTCCTATTGCTCCTAATGTTCCCAATGTTGTAGAAAGAAGCCCTGAAAAAATTGCAATAAATATACTATATTTAAACGCTCTCCAGATTTCATCTGAATACATAAAAAGCTCTCTGTACCATTTCAATGAAAATCCTTGCCATACCATTGCTTTCCCTTCATTAAAAGAATATATGACAAGAACAACAAGGGGCAGATAAAAGAAAATCATAGACAGAAGAAAGAAAAATAATGATGTTCTTCTTTTATTCATCAGCTCCACCTCTCTTCTTTGCAATCATAAATCCAAAAAGTATAACAGAAGTTATAATTATAAGGACTGATGATATTGTTGATGCCATAGGCCAGTTTCTTGTCTCTGTAAGATGACGAGCGATAACATTTCCAAGAAAAATTGAATTTGCTCCTCCTACAAGTTTTGGTACAACATAAGAACCAAGCATAGGAATAAATGTAAATAATCCTGCTGTCATTATTCCACTTTTTATATTTGGAATAAATATTTTAAAAAATGCTTGTCTGTTTGTTGCTCCTAAATCTCTTGCTGCCTCTATAAGAGAAAAATCAAACTTCTCTATTGTTGAATAAAGAGGAAGTATAGCAAAAGGTAAACTTGTATAAACAGAAATCAAAATAACTGCACCTGTATTATATAAAAATTGTATAGGTTCATTTATTATTCCTATTTTCATTAAAAATGAATTTATAAATCCATTATTTCCTAAAATTGCCATCCAAGCATAAATTCTTATAAGAAAATTTGTCCAAAAAGGAATAATTATAAGATATATATATTTTTCTCTGTGCTTTGAACGAACTATAAAATATGCAGTAGGAACTGCCACTATAAGAGTAAAAAGTGTTACAATTATTCCCATTGCAAGAGTTTTATAAACTATTTTAAGAAACATTGGATTTGCAAAAATCTTAAATGTTTCTAAAGAAAATTCAAGTTCAACTCCTCCATATATCCCTTTTTTTAAGAAAGAATATACAAGAACAATTCCCATAGGAATCAAAAAGAAAATTGTAAGCCAAATTGTTATTGGTAAAGTATAATAAATTCCTCTTCTATCTCTTTTCATTTGCCTCTACCTCAACCAGATAACTATCTTCAGAGTTCCAAGAAATATATGCTTCTTCATCCCATTTTACACTGCTTTCATCATCTTCAAAGAAAATAGCATGTTGTTTAAATGCTTTAAACAGCATATCCTTTTCCCCATTAAGCCATACGAAATATTTACTTTGAAATCCTGTGTAAATAACTTCATCAACATATACTTTTACCACATTATGAATTTTTCCTAAGTTTTTAGGAGGTTTTCTTGTTACTCTTATTTTCTCAGGTCTGATAGACACTTTTACACGATCAGAAACTTTTACTTCTCTATCCATTTCAAAACGAATTTCACCAAGTTTTTCATGCTTAAGAGTTGCACATGTTTCACTATCTATTGAAACAACTTCTCCTTCAATAAAGTTATTTTCTCCAATAAAATCTGCTACAAACATATCTGCAGGTGACTCATATACTTCTGCAGGTGTTCCTACCTGAAGAACTTTTCCCTTATTCATTATCGCTATTCTATCTGAAATAGAAAGTGCTTCCTGCTGATCATGTGTTATAAATATAAATGTTATTCCAACTTCTTCATGGATATTATCCAGTTCAATCAAAAGATTTTGTCTAAGTTTTGCATCAAGAGCTGAAAGAGGTTCATCAAGAAGAAGAACTTCTGGTTTATTTACAAGTGCTCTTGCTATTGACACTCTCTGTTGTTGCCCTCCTGAAAGTTGGTTTGGCTTTTTAGAAGCATGCTCCTCAAGATCTATCATTTTAAGCATTTTTTTTACTTCTGTATCTATATAATCAGAATCCATTTTCTTCATTCTCAGAGGAAATGCTATATTCTCATAAACTGTAAGATGAGGAAATAATGCATATTTCTGAAATATTGTATTTGTAGATCTTAAATTTGGCGGAAGATTTGTTATATTTTTATCCCCCAAATACACTGTTCCTGTATCAGGTTCAATAAACCCTGCTAAAATTCTAAGCAGTGTTGTCTTTCCGCATCCAGACGGACCTAAAATAGAGAAAAATTCTCCTGCTTTAATTTCCAAGTCAATATTTTTAATAACCTGTACACCATCAAAAGATTTACTTAACCCTTTTATTACTATATCTTTTTTTTCCAACTCGACCTCCCCGATATAAAATATTGTACAACATTACAATTTTATCACATTTGTCTAAGAAAATAAATATTTTACTTTTTTTTTACTCTCTTTTTTATGATATAATAAAGCAGAAATATAATTTTCAAGGAGGAAATAATGAATAATAAAACTTTACAAAAATATGCAGACCTTGCACTTAAAATTGGAATAAATCTTCAGCAGAAACAAACTCTTGTTATAATGTCTCCTGTTGAGACAGCTCCTTTTACAAGAATGCTTGTTGAAACAGCATATAAAATGGGAGCAAAAGAAGTTGTAGTTCATTGGAATGATGATTTCTGTAAAAAAATGAGATTTTTACATGGAGATATTGAAATTTTTGAAAATATGCCTCAATGGGAAATAGATTCTCTTATGTTTTATGCAGAAAAAAATGCAGCTTTTTTAAGTATTGCTGCAAATGATCCTGAACTTTTAAAAGGAATTGACAGTAAAAAAATTGCAAAGGCACAAACAGCGAGAAATGTAGGACTTAAATCTTATTATGAAAAAGTTATGACAAATACTATTCAATGGAATATTATTTCTGTTCCAACTTCTGCATGGGCAAAAAAAGTATTTCCAAATCTTTCTGAAGAGGAAGCTGTTGAAAATCTTTGGAAAGCTATTATATCTTCTGTAAAAGCAGATACAGAAAATCCTGTGGAAACATGGCATAAACATTTAGCAAATTTAAAAGAAAAAATGGATTACCTAAATAAAAAGCAATTTAAAAAATTTGTTATAAAAAATTCTATTGGAACAAATCTTACAGTGCAGCTTCCTAATAGACATCTTTGGGCTTCTGGAAAAGATATTACAAAATCAGGAATAGAATTTGTAGCAAACATTCCCACAGAAGAAGTTTTCTCAATGCCTTATAAATATGGTGTAGATGGTATTGTAAAAGCTTCAAAGCCTCTAAACTATGGAGGAACTCTTATTGAAAATTTCTCCCTTACTTTTAAAGATGGAAAAATTATAGATTTTTCTGCAGAATCAGGAGAAGAAGCATTAAAAAATCTTATAAATACTGATGAAGGAGCTAAATATCTTGGTGAAATAGCACTCGTTCCTTACGATTCTCCTATTTCAAATTCAAATATTTTATTCTATAACACTTTATTTGATGAAAATGCTTCATGTCATCTTGCTATCGGACAGGCATATCCTAGCTGCATTGAAGAAGGAGATACATTTAATAAACAACAAATGGAAGAAGCTGGAATGAATGATTCTTTAGTCCATGTAGATTTTATGTTTGGAACAAAAGATCTTGATATTACTGGAATAGATTCTTATGGCAGAGAAGAAAAAATCTTTAAAAACGGAAACTGGGCTTTTTAATTTTTTTATTAAAAAACGGCATTCTTGAATTTTCAAGTCTGCCGTTTGTTTTTTTATTTATTTCTTAATTTAGCTTCATATTTTTTTAGTTCTACAAGAGCATCTTTTGAAATAATAAGAATACATATAATATTAATTACAGTCATTATTCCAAGTCCAAAATCTGCAAGAGACCATACAAAGAAGTTTTGCTGTATTCCTCCTATATAAACCATTATTACAATAATAATTTGATAGAAGAAATTTAAATTTATTTTTTCATTTATAAAGTTTACAGCACTTTTTCCATAGAAAGCAACTGCAAGAATTGTACTAAGTGAGAAGAAAAATATTGTTACAACTGTAAATGGAATTCCTATCCAACCAACATGAGTTTTTAATGATTCTTGGAATAATGTCATTCCACTTAAAACTCTACCATCAAGAATCATTCCATCTGTTCCTACTGCTTTTTCAACTCCTGCAAGAAGAATAACAAATGCTGTAGCACTACAAATTATAAGAGTATCTACAAATACCCCAAGAGCTTGAACCATTCCTTGTTTTGCAGGTTCATCTATATCAACAACTGCTGCTGCATAGTTTGAATTTCCACTTCCTGCTTCGTTAGAGAATAATCCTCTTCTTACTCCCTGCATTATTATTCCACCAATACTTCCTCCAAGAAATTCTTTTCCTCCAAAAGCCTGATAAAAAATATCTTTAAACATAACAGGAAAACTTGTGATATTAGTAACAATTACAAATATTACAACTCCAAGATATAAAGCTGCCATCACTGGAACAATCTTATTTAAAGCATCTATTATTTTATCTCTCTTGCTTTTTCCAAAAATTATTGAAGCTACTATAACTGCTAAAACTCCAGCTACATATTTTGGATTAATATTATATGCACTTGCAACTGATTCTGTAACTGAGTTTGACATTACCTGTGTAACACCTATATAGCATATAATAGATGAAACAGCATATACAAGAGCTGGTATTTTAGTATTTAATCTTTTTTTAAGAACCCATGGAGTTCCTCCAATATACCTTCCTTCTCCTATTTTATCCCTATGAATAACAGCAAGAGTTGATTCAATAAAAGATGTTGATGATCCAAGAAGTGCCACAAGCCACATCCAGAACAATGATCCTGGTCCTCCAATTGATACTGCTGCAACAACCCCAGCTATATTTCCTGCTCCTACTCTGCAGGCTGTTCCTAAAAAGAATGTCTCAAGAGAACTTATTCCTTTTTTATTTTTTTCAGATTTTCCAAGAATTTTTACAATATCCCCAAATAGTCTGAACTGCATAAATCTTGTTCTTATTGTAAAGTATACTGCAGTACCTATAAGCATTACCACTAGTATGTTTTTCCCCCATAATAGATTATTTACAGAATCTACTACTTTTGTTATAATCTCCACTTCATTTCCTCCCTAAAATTGTTAATTCATGTCTATTATTTTAGCACATTAGTAATAAAAAAGAAAGATGTGTTTTTTATAAATTAACAAAGATTTTTAAGAAAAAATAAAAGGGTAAATTTCTTACCCTTTTAGACTTTATAAATTTCTTTAATTTTATTTTGCAAAATATTTAAAAAGATTTTCTCTTTCTGTTTCAAGATCTTTCATTAATCCTTCTATGATATCTTTTACAGATTCTCTTTTTGTAACCATACTTGCTACTTGCCCTGACATAACACTTCCCTCTTTTACATCTCCTTCAACAGCTGCAAGTCTTAATTTTCCTGTTCCAAGTTTTTCAAGTTCTTCTACAGATGCTCCGTGTTTTTCCATTTCAAGCATTTCTTTAGCAAGCTTATTATTGATAACTCTTACTGGATGTCCAGTGTAATTTCCTGTTGCTACAGTTGATCTGTCTTTAGCTTTTATTATTGCCTCTTTATAATTATCATGAACATTACATTCATCTGCTACAAGGAATTTTGTTCCTACTTGAACTCCTTCTGCTCCAAGAGCAAAGGCTGCAAGAAATTGTTTTCCTCCTCCTATTCCTCCTGCTGCTATAACAGGAATTGAAACTGCTTCAGCTATTTGTGGAACAAGAGCCATAGTTGTAATTTCACCTATATGACCTCCTGCTTCCATTCCCTCTGCTACAACTGCATCTGCCCCTATTTTTTCCATTCTTTTAGCAAGAGCTACAGAGGCAACAACTGGAATTACTTTTATTCCAGCAGCTTTTAATTTTTCCATATATATTCCTGGATTTCCTGCTCCTGTTGTAACAACTTTTACTCCTTCTTCTATACAAATATCTATTTGTTCTTCTATATTAGGCATCATAAGCATAAGATTTACACCAAAAGGATTTGATGTTATTTCTTTTGCTTTTTTTATTTCATTTCTTAAAATATCAACAGGCATTCCACCACCTGCAATTATTCCAAGTCCCCCTTCTTTAGAAACATGACCTGCTAAATTTCCATCTGCTATCCAAGCCATAGCTCCTTGTATTATTGGATATTTTATCCCTAAAAGGCTGCAAACTCTGTTGTCTTTCATAATTCCTCCCGATTGATTTATATTAGTAGATTAAATTCTTCTTCATCTTTCTTTCAGTTATTATACTATTTTTTTATATAATTATTCAACTTTATTCCCTTTTTTCATTGGAGAATAATATGTTTCTATATAGGTATCTCTTATTTTTTCAGGTCTTAAACTTTTTCTCATCTCTAAAAATTTATAAAGGATCTCTTCAGAACTATTAAGAATAAGCTCCTGAGGATAATTTATTTCTTCAGCTATAGCTCTAGCAAGAGGTGTATGTCCTATCTGAGCACAATAATGAGAATCTGTATTTATACATATAAAACATCCAAATTCTTTTGCATATTTTGCAAGTTCTCTACATGTTTTCTCAGATCCTACTCTTGTTCCTCCTAACGAACTGTTATTTAATTCAAGAGCTATATTATATTCTTTAGCAGTTCTTGCAACTTCTTTGTAATCAATAGGAAATTCAGGATTTCCTAAATGAACAATTATATCTGCTTTCTGTGTTTTCATAAGATTTATAACTGCTCTTGTATTTTTTTCTTTATCTTTGTTTTTAGGATAAAGATGGTTTCCATGAAAACCTGCTAGAATTATTTCCATCTGTTCATAAATTTTTTGATTTATATCAAGTTCTCCCTCTTCTCCTACTATATTTGCTTCAACACCTTTTAAAATTCTTACTCCATTAATATAATCAGGAACTATTCTGATATTTATAAGCTGCCACCAATGTGGAGTATCTTCTAAAGCTGGTCCATGATTTGTTATAGCTATAACTTTCATTCCTGTTTCAGCTGCATAATCTGCATTTTCTTTAATAGTACTGAAAGCATGAACATTTGTATTACTGTGTACATGTAAATCAATTTTATAATCCATTTCATACTCCTTTATATATTAAAAATTTATTTTCCTAAATCAACATTATACTTTACAATATATTATATCATAATTTAATATATGATTCTAATAACTTATACATAGTTTTAACATTTACTGATTTTAATTTTTTTATAACATAGCTTCTTATTTTACAAAGTAGATTTTAAAAATTTCTTTTTTGTGATAAAATATATCCTGAATAAATTAAAAAATTTTAAAGGAGTGAGAAATGGCAAAATTTGACAAAATATATAAAGAAATTGTTGAAACTATAGACAAGCAAGGAATATGGAGTGAAGGAAATGTTCGTACAAAATATGCTGATGGCACTCCTGCACATTATAAAAGCTATATAGGATATCAGTTTAGGATTGATAATTCAACTGATGAAGCACATCTTATTACAACAAGATTTGCTCCAAGCAAGTCTCCTATAAGAGAACTTTACTGGATATGGATTATGCAATCAAATAATGTTGATGAACTTAATAAATTAAAGTGTAAGTTCTGGGATGAATGGAAGATGAATGATGGAACAATAGGGAAAGCATATGGATATCAAATTGCAAAAAAAACTTTTGGATATAAAAGTCAGCTTGATTATGTTATAGAAGAACTTAAAAAAAATCCAAACAGCCGTAGAATCATGACAGAAATATGGGTTCCTGAAGAACTTCATGAAATGGCTCTTACTCCATGTGTGCATCTTACTCAATGGTCTGTAATAAATGGAAAACTTTATCTTGAGGTAAGACAAAGAAGCTGTGATGTTGCTCTTGGACTTGTTGCAAATGTATTCCAATATTCTGTGCTTCATAAACTTGTTGCTATGGAATGTGGGCTTGAACCTGCTGAAATTATATGGAATATCCACAATGTCCATATCTATGACAGACATATGCCTGAACTTTTAAAGCAAATCAAAAGACCTGCTTTTGATGGAGCAAAAATAAAAAT
This sequence comes from Fusobacterium perfoetens, assembly GCF_021531595.1. Lineage (NCBI taxonomy): Bacteria > Fusobacteriati > Fusobacteriota > Fusobacteriia > Fusobacteriales > Fusobacteriaceae > Fusobacterium > Fusobacterium perfoetens. The sequence continues at coordinate 132,976 of NZ_JADYUD010000001.1, read as the reverse complement.
TGAAAACTTTAAATCAATATATGATTTTAAACCTGATGATGTTGTTCTTGAAAATTATCAACATGGTGAAAAAATAAATTACGAGGTGGCTATATAAATGAATAAACCTAAATTAAATATGATTGTCTGTGTAGGAAAAGATAATCTAATAGGAGACAAAGTTCCTGAAGGGAATGGACTTCTTTGGCATTCAATGGAAGAACTTAATTATTACAAATCAAAAACTATAGGAAATGTTGTTCTTTTTGGAGAAAATACAGCAAAATATGTACCTTTAAATCTTATGAAAAAAAACAGAGAAGTTATAGTTCTTACTCTTGATACAAAGATTGAAGATATTATGAAAAAATATGAAGAAAGCGGAAAAGATATCTTTATATGTGGAGGATATACAATTTATAAATATTTCCTTGATAATTATAATATTGATGAAATTTATATTTCAAAATTAAAACCTCATGTGGAAGTTGCAAAGGCAAAAAATCCTCTTTATTTCCCTGATGTTGAAAAATATGGATATAAACTTATATCAGAAACAGAATATAATGATTTTACAGCTTGCATTTATAAAAAATAAAAATTTAATTATATAATAAAGGGACTATTGCAAATTTATAAAAATGTAATAGTCCCTTTTATCTTTTTTATAAAAATTTTTAAAACATTTTCAAAAAATAAAAATGCTTAGAAACTCCCTATCCTCCCAGAGGGCTGCCCCCCAAGTACTTTCAGCGTATACAGGCTTAACTTCTAGGTTCGGAATGTAACTAGGTGTACCCCTGTAGCTATTGTTTCTAAGCAAAAAAATGATATCATATTTTTTATTTTCTGTCAAATATTTTTTATTTTTCTCTAGTTTTTTCAATTACGAGCTTTATCTTACTCATAATATGGTTATACCCTGTTTCTTTTATATGAGGAAGAATACAGTCTGAACAATCTTTTATACCATTTTCTGTATATTTAAAATTTCCGCCACACTCTCTTCCAAGCATATATAAAGGACAGTAACAAAACATACAACTGAATTTTTCTTCTGGATTTTCTATTTTATGACATGGAAAATATTCACATTTTTTATTTTGATTAAATTTGTAGTTTTCCATTTTATCTCCTAAAATTTAATATTTACTTATTCCAGCAAGTTTCCCATCCATGCTGTATCTTTTCCATTTTCCAACTGGAATTCCATTTTTTATTTGTCCTAGAATACGAGGCTTTCCATTTGCATAATAAATTGCATATTTCCCATTATCTATTCCATTTTTATAATAAGTTTCTAATACTTTTTTTCCTTTTTCATTATAAAGAATATATTTCCCATTAAGCATTCCATCTTTCCAATTTTCTATGGACTTCATTTTTCCATTGTCATAAAAAGCTATCCATTTCCCATCGGGTTTTCCCTTTACATAATATTCCCTATCTTTTCCATCAGTAACCATACCTGTAAAAGGTTCATTACCTATAAGAGAAATCGTAATGTCTCCAACATCTTTTATCTGTTGTCTTGATACTTTTTGAGTTTTTGCTGAAGATAATGTACATAAAATTAAAAACATAAAAAGAATAAAAAATTTTTTCATTATCCCTCCACTTATAAAAAATTTTTTAACATATTAATCTTTATTTTGTCCTGCACAACTATCTGCACTAAATATTTCTGAACCTTTTTCAACAGCTGTCACTGTCATTTCTACTTTTTCTTTTACAAAATATTTATCATATATATGAAGTCCTGCAAAAGATAGAACAAGAAAAGCAAAAGAAACAAGCACACTTATTTTTTCACTTCCTCCCATTTTATTACTTATAAAAAATCCAAGTATCATCATAATTATAGGAAGAATGTAAACTGTAAATCCTATTTTCAGCATCTTTGAATCTTCAAGTTCAAAAGTTACTATATCTCCTATTTCTACATCTCCATCATAAGTTACTTCAAGTTCTCTAGCAAGTTTATTTGCATCTCCACAACCAGAACAATGAGCACAAGAACTTTCTTTAAACATTTTTAATTTTATCCTGTTTCCATTTATTGCAATAACTTTTCCATTACTTTTCATCTTTATCAGTCTCCTTGAAAATCTGTTTCCTATTTTAAATTATAACACAATTTTTCTTTATAAAAAAGTATGTTCTTTATTTCTTGAAAACTCACTACCTCTATGGTAAAATAATACTGTTGTACATATATTTTCAACTGGATTTTATTAAATATTTTTGGGAGCAAATTTTAATGAATAGGAAAAAAAAGATTGTGACAAAAACTATACTTTTTGGTTTTATTTTTTCACTGATTTTTTTCTTTTTTAAAAAAGGGTATGAATATTCTGATTCTTTTATTCTGTTTGGCAAAAACTATTTTGGAATATTTTTTATTCCCTCTGTTGCAATAATTTTGCTTGATATATTTTTTACTTTTATAAACAGCAGAAAAAAAAGAATTTTTTATAAAACAAGACTTTTCTTTTCTATTATTTTTATAATTTCTGTTTCTTCTGTTTTTATTCTTGGAACTCTTGCATATGGAGAAAAGCTCAATGAAACAAATATAATTAATATGTGTATAATGGATTGTAATCTAGGATTTCTTATGACATACTTTATTACATATATTTTTGAAAATTTTAGACTTAATTACATATTTGCAATTTCTTCCATTCTTATTTTTATTTCTCTTTTCTTTCTTATAGGAAAAGAAATAAGCCGTACTATAAAATATTTTATAAGATGCAAAAGAAGAAGAGAGGCATTAAAACTTGAGAAAGCTCTTCTTGCTCAAATGCAGACACAAATTGCCATAAAAGAAAATCTTGAAGAAAAGAAAGCTGTAGAATACGAAAAACAAAATATTATACTTGAAACTGTAATAAAAGAAAAAGTTGAAAAAGCTATTGAAAAGGATATTCTTCCTCTTGAAAAAAACAAAGAAGAAAAGAAAGAAGATTTTCCTAAGGAGGATATTATTAAATGATATTAGCATCAGCATCTCCAAGAAGAAAGGAGATTTTAGAAAACTTTGGTTTTTCATTTAAAACTATTGTAAAAAATATTGATGAAATAAGCAATAAAAATACTGCAGTAGAAAAAATCAAAGACATTGCAGAAAAAAAAGCAAAGGCTGTAGCTGAAGATTTTCCAAATGAATATGTAGTAGGAGCTGATACTGCTGTTGTTGTTGATGGTAAAATTCTTGGAAAACCTCATAACAGACTGGAAGCATTTAATATGCTTAAATCTCTTTCAGGAAAAAGTCATGAAGTTATAACAGCTTTTTCATTTGTAAATCTCACTGAAAAAATATTATACAGTGATTGTGAAGTTACAAAAGTTTATTTTAAAACTCTTACAGATGATGAAATAAACTGGTATATAGATACAAAAGAACCTATGGATAAGGCGGGAGCTTATGGCATACAAGGAAAAGGTGCTTTCTTTGTAGAAAAAATTGAAGGAGATTTTTTCAGTGTAATGGGATTTCCCCTTGGTAAATTTATCCGTTTTTTAAGCAGTGCAGGCTTTGATTTAAACAATTTAGAAAAAATATAATTTGAGGTGAAAAAATGTTTAAAAATTACTTTAATAAATTCTGGGGAATGTTTTCTGAAGACTTAGGTATTGACCTTGGAACTTCAAATACTCTTATTTGTGTAAAGAAAAAAGGAATAGTTTTAAATTCTCCTTCTGTTGTTGCTATAAATAATAAAACAAAAGAACTTTACGCTGTAGGAGAAAAAGCAAAAGCTATGATAGGAAAAACTCCTGCTCATATTGATGCTATAAGACCATTAAAAAATGGAGTTATTGCTGATTATGAAGTAACTGAAAAAATGCTTAGAGGATTTTACAGAGAAATAAATAAAGGTTCTGGAAAACTTGCAGGTCCAAGAGTTCTTATATGTGTTCCTGCTGGAGTTACACAAGTTGAAAAAAGAGCCGTTATTGACATAAGTACTGATGCTGGAGCAAGAGAAGCATTTCTTATAGAAGAACCTATGGCTGCTGCTATAGGAGCTGGAATAGATGTATTTCAGCCAGAAGGAAATCTTATTGTTGATATAGGAGGAGGAACTACTGAAATTGGTGTTATTTCTCTTGGAGGTATTGTAAAAACATCTTCTCTTAAAGTTGCTGGAGATAGATTTGACAATCTTATTACAGAATATATAAGACAGGAACATAACCTTCTTATAGGTTATAAAACTGCTGAGCGTCTTAAAATAGAAATTGGAGCAGTTATTCCTCTTGAAGAAGAACTTACTTGTGAAATAAGTGGAAGAAACCTTATCACAGGGCTTCCTGTAAATGTTACAGTTACTTCAACTGAAATAGCAAATGCTCTTGAAGAAGCAGGAAATCAAATTATAGAAGAAATTAAATCTATATTAGAAAAAACACCTCCTGAACTTTCTTCTGATATTAAGAGAACAGGAATTTATCTAACTGGAGGAGGGGCTCTGCTTAGAGGTCTTGATAAAAAACTTGCAAACTCCTTAAAACTTAATGTTACAGTTGTTGAAGATCCATTAAATGCTGTTATCAACGGAATTGCAAAATTCTTAGGTAACTTTAATGAATACAAATCAATTTTAATGTCTCCTGAAAACAACTACTAATAAATTTTCATAAAATGAAAGGATAATTTAAATGGATATAAAACCACAGCTGGAAGCGATACTTTTTTTAGGAGGAGAAGATATAAAAATAAAAGATTTAGCAAAATTCTTCTCTCTTTCCATTGATAAACTTATACCTATTCTTTATGAACTTAAAGGAGAAAGAAAAAGTACTGGAATAAATATAGAAATATTTGATGATACTGTTTATTTAGTATCAAATCCAAAATATGGAGAAGTTATCACAAATTTCTTTGAACAGGAGAAAAAGCCAAGAAAGCTTTCTGCTTCAACACTTGAAACTCTTTCAATAATAGCTTATAACCAGCCAGTAACAAAAAGTGAGGTTGAAGCCATAAGAGGAGTCAGTGTAGACAGTATAATATATACTATGGAAAATAAAAAATTTATAAGAATCTGCGGAAAAAAAGATTCTATAGGAAAGCCTAATCTTTATGAAGTAACTGATAAATTTTTAGGTTATCTTGGAATTGATTCAGTAGATGAACTTCCAAACTATTATGAAATAAAGGAAAAACTAAATGGAAAAAACAAGGATTAATAAATATCTTGCAGAACTTGGAGTAGGTTCAAGAAGAGCTGTTGATAAAATGATTGAAGAAAAAAGAATAAAAGTAAATGGCATTCTTGCAGAATCAGGAGTAAAAGTTGATAAAAATGATACTATAACTATTAACGGAAAACCTTTGAACATTGAAAAAAAACAAAAAGTTTATTTTATTCTTAATAAACCTAAAAGAGTTTTAAGTACTGCAAAAGATGAAAGAGGAAGAAAAACAGTTGTTGATTTAATAGATACAAAAGAAAGAATTTTTCCTATTGGAAGACTTGATTATGACACAGAAGGACTTCTTCTTCTTACAAATGATGGAGAAATTTTTAATAAAATAATTCATCCAAGAACAGAAGTTTATAAAACTTATCTTGTAGAAGCAAAAGGAAATATCAACATGACAACTCTTAATAAATTAAAAAGAGGAATTATGTTAGACGATAAAATAACTCTTCCTGCAAAAGCAAAAATTCTTTTGGCAGATGATAAACATACTGTTCTTCATTTTGCTATAAAAGAAGGAAGAAATAGACAAGTAAGAAGAATGTTTGAATCAGTAGGTCATCCTGTCATAAATCTTAAAAGAATTATGCTGGGAGAATTAAACCTTGATGGTCTTGAAACAGGAGAATACAGAGCTCTTACTAAAAAAGAAATAAACTATCTGTATTCACTTTAAAATGCAGAAAATATTTTAAATATATAAAGATTAATTTTAGGAGGTTAGAATGGCTTTAAGCAAAGAGGAAGTTTTACATGTTGCTAAACTTGCAAGATTGGAATTCAGCCCTGAAGAGATAGAAAAATATCAGCAGGAACTTAATGATATTCTTAATTACATTGATATGCTTGGTGAAGTTGACACAACAGAAGTAAAACCTTTATCACAAGTAAACGATGATACAAACAACTTAAGAGAAGATACTGTAAGAAAATCTCTTACTGTTGAAGAAGCACTTTTAAATGCACCTGAAGCTGAAGATGGTGCTGTTATTGTTCCAAAAGTTGTTGGAGGAGAATAAAATTTTAGAGGAGGATTTCTCATGACTGAGATACATAAATTTACAGCTGCTGAAATCAGAAAAAAAATAGCAGACAGAGAACTTTCTGCTGTTGAGGTTACAAAGGCTGTATTTGAAAGAATAGAAAAAAAAGACGAACTTATAAACAGTTTTGTTTCTCTTAGAAAAGAAAAAGCTCTTGAAGAAGCTAAAATTATTGATGAAAAAATAGCAAAAGGAGAAAAAGTGGGATCACTTGCAGGAGTTCCAGTATCTATAAAAGATAATATGGTATCTGAAGGAGATCTTACAACTGCATGTTCAAAAATTCTTGGAAATTATGTGGGAATTTATGATGCAACTGTTGTAAAAAAATTAAAAGAAGCAGATGCAATAATCATAGGTAAGACAAATATGGACGAATTTGCAATGGGAGGAACTACAAGAACTTCTTCTCATGGACTTACTAAAAATCCTTGGGATACAACAAAAGTTCCTGGTGGAAGTTCTGGAGGAGCAGCAACATCAATTGCTTCTCAAGAATGTTTTATCTCTCTTGGTTCTGACACAGGAGGAAGTATAAGACAGCCATCATCTTTTTGTGGTGTTGTAGGACTTAAACCTACTTATGGAAGAGTTTCAAGATATGGACTTATTGCTTTTGCTTCATCTCTTGACCAAATAGGACCAATTGCAAAGTCTGTTGAAGATGTTGCTCTTACAATGAATGTTATTTCTGGATATGATGAATACGATGCAACTGTATCTAAAAAAGATGTTCCAGATTATACAAAAGCTCTTGGAAGAGATATAAAAGGAATGAAAATAGGAGTTCCTAAAGAATATTTTATTGAAGGAATTGATGAAGGTGTAAGAAAAGTTATGCTTGAATCTCTTGATAAATTAAGAGAACTTGGAGCAGAAGTCATTGATATCTCTCTTCCTCATACAAAATATGCTGTTCCTGTTTACTATGTTCTTGCTCCTGCTGAAGCAAGTTCAAACCTTGCAAGATTTGATGGAGTAAGATATGGATACAGAAGCCCTGAAGCTAAAAATATCCTTGATCTTTACATTAAATCAAGAAGTGAAGGATTTGGTGCTGAAGTAAAAAGAAGAATTATGATAGGAACATATGTTTTAAGTGCTGGTTTCTTTGATGCATACTTTAAAAAAGCTCAGAAAGTAAGAACTCTTATAAAAAAAGATTTTGATGAAGCTTTTAAAACTGTTGATGTAATATTTACTCCAGTTGCTCCATCACCATCTTTTGAACTTAATAAAGAAAAAACACCAATAGAATTATATTTAGAAGATATATTTACACTTTCTGCAAACCTTGCTGGTATTCCAGGGCTTTCTGTTCCAGCAGGGCTTACAGATGGTCTTCCTGTAGGAATCCAACTTTTAGGAAAACAATTTGGAGAAGAAGACTTAATTGCTGTAGGAAGTGCTTTTGAAAAAATTAGAGGAGAATGGAAACTTCCTGAAGGAGATGATAAATAATGATAAAAGAATGGGAATCAGTAATAGGACTTGAAGTCCATCTCCAATTAAAAACAGGAACAAAAGTATGGTGTGGTTGCAGTGCTGATTACGATAACGATGATTCAAATACTCATACATGCCCTATATGTCTTGGACATCCAGGAGCTCTTCCAAAATTAAATAAAAAAGTTGTTGAGTATGCTGTCAAAGCTGCTCTTGCTTTAAACTGTAACATAAATAACGAAAGTCATTTTGATAGAAAAAATTATTTCTATCCTGATGCTCCAAAGAACTATCAAATAACTCAGTTTGAAAATTCTTATGCAGGAAAAGGATTCTTAGAAATAAATGTAAATGGAAAAGCTAAAAAAGTTGGAATTACAAAAATACAAATAGAAGAGGATACAGGTAAATCTGTTCATGGAGTTCATGAATCTTATTTAAACTATAACAGAGCTTCTATTCCTCTTGTAGAAATTATTTCTGAACCTGATATGAGAACTTCAGAAGAAGCTTATGAATATCTTACTCTTCTTAAAAATACTATTAAATATACTGGTGTCAGTGATGTTTCAATGGAACTTGGTTCTTTAAGATGTGATGCTAATATATCTGTACATCATAAAGGAGAACCTTTTGGAACAAGAGTTGAAGTTAAAAACCTTAACTCTTTCAAAGCTGTTGCAAGAGCAATAGACTATGAAGTAAATAGACAAATTGAAACTATTGAAAAGGGTGGAAAAATAGATCAGGAAACAAGACTTTGGGATGATGATGCTCAAGTTACAAGAGTTATGAGAAGCAAAGAAGAGGCTATGGATTACAGATATTTCCATGAACCAGATCTTCTTACTCTTGTTATAACTGATGAAGAAATAGAAGCCATAAAAGAAACTATGCCTGAATCAATAACTGATAAAGTTGCAAGATTTATAAATGAATATCAAATTCCTGAATATGATGCACATATTCTTTGTGAAGATATTGAACTTGCTGATTATTTTGAAAATACAGCAAAAGCTTCTGGAAATGCAAAATCAAGTTCAAACTGGATAATGACAGAAGTTTTAAAAGAATTAAAACAAAAAAATACTGAAATAAAAGATTTTGTAATTTCTTCTGAAGATTTAGGAAAAATTATAAAACTTATTGATACAAATGTTATTTCATCAAAAATAGCTAAAACTCTTTTTGAAATGAAACTTACTGATGAAAGAGATCCTGAAACTATTGTTAAAGAAGAAAAAATGGCTCAAGTTACAGATGACAGTGCTATTGAAACTCTTGTTGATGAAGTTCTTGCAAATAACCCTAAACTTATTGAAGACTATAAAAACTCTGATGAAGGAAGAAAACCTAGAGTTCTTAAAGGACTTATCGGTCAAGCAATGAAACTTTCTAAAGGAAAAGCAAATCCTCAAATGGTTACAGAACTTATGATAAAAAAATTAGGATAATAAAAATTATTATTAAAGCTGTTGTAAATTATTAAGTTTTACAACAGCTTTTTTTTGTATTTTTCTGTATTAAAAATTAATATCTTTTTATTTTTCGTGAATTTATAATTCTATTATTATATTTTAAAAAGAGTTATATCTTTTATGATTTCTGTGATATAATTTAATAATATTAAATAAAAGGATTAAATATTTACGGAGGAAAAAATGGATGACAAATTAAAGTTCTTAAGACTTTTATCAGAGTCATTTCCAACTATTGGAGCAACAACAAGAGAAATCATAAATTTAAAAGCAATTCTTAATCTTCCAAAAGGAACAGAACATTTTTTAACAGATATTCATGGAGAATATCAAGCTTTTAATCATGTATTAAGAAATGGATCAGGAGTTATAAAAGATAAAATTGATGATATTTTTGGAGATACTCTTGAAGAAAAATTTAAAAAGCAGCTTGCAACTGTTATATACTATCCTGAAGAAAAAATAAATTTTATTCAAGAATTAGGAACTGATATGGAAAGTTGGTATAGAGTTACTATTCTTCGTCTTGTTCAGGTATGCAAAGTTGTAAGTTCAAAATATACTGCTTCAAAAGTGAGAAAAGCTCTTCCTGAAGATTTCTCATATATTATTCAGGAACTTCTTCACGAAAAAGAATTTTCATACAATAAAAAAGAATATGTAAGAAATATAATAAATACAATTATTGAACTTGATAGAGCAAAAGAATTTATTATCGCTATTTCAGAACTTATCCAAAGACTTACTATTGATGTTCTTCATATTGTAGGGGATATATATGACAGAGGACCTGCTCCTCATAAAATCATGGATAGACTTATGAACTATCACAATGTAGATATTCAATGGGGAAATCATGATATTTTATGGATGAATGCTGCAGCAGGACATAAAGGAGCTATAGCAAATGTTGTAAGAATATGCAGCAGATATTCAAATACAGATATATTAGAAGATGTTTATGGAATAAATCTTCTTCCTCTTGCTGCTTTTGCAATGAATACATATGCTGATGATGATTGTATACAATTTATTCCTAAAGAAAGCAGAAATGAAAAAGATAGTTCTCTTATGAGTAAAATTCATAAAGCTATTACTATCATACAATTTAAAGTTGAAGCAGAGATAATTAAAAATAATCCTATATTTAAAATGGAACACAGAATTCTTCTTGATAAAATTGACTTTGATAAAGGAACTGTTAAAATTGATGGTATTGATTATCCTCTTACTGATAAAAATTTCCCTACATTAAATAGAGAAAATCCTCTTGAGCTTACAACTGAAGAAAAAGAGATTATAGAAAAACTTAAGAAAAGTTTTATGCATAGTGAAAAACTTCAAAAACATATAAAATTTCTTTTTGCAAAAGGAAGCATGTTCTTAAAATATAATTCAAATCTTTTATTTCATGGTTGTATTCCTGTTACAGAAAATCAAGAATTTACAGAAGTGAATATATGTGGAAAAATTCTTTCTGGAAAAAAATATCTTGAAGAACTTGATAGAGTATGCAGAGAGGGATATTTTAATAAAACAGATTCTGAAAGAAGAGAAAGAGCTATTGATTTTATGTGGTATCTATGGTGTGGACCTAATTCCCCTCTTTTTGGTAAAGATGCTATGAAAACTTTTGAAAGATATTTTACTTCTGATAAAATTCTGCATAAAGAAAATAAAAATCCTTACTATTCATTCTGTGAAGATATTAATTTTATAAATAAAATTTTTAAAGAATTTAACCTTAACCCTGAAATATCTCACATTATAAATGGGCATGTCCCTGTTAAAGAAAAAAAAGGAGAAAGTCCTATCAAAGCTCAAGGAAAGCTTATTGTTATTGATGGAGGCTTTTCAAAAGCTTACCAATCTGAAACAGGTCTTGCTGGATATACTTTAATATATAATTCATACGGAATGAAGCTTGTTTCACATGAACCATTTCAAAATGTAAAAAATGCCATTGAAAACTGCATAGATATTCATTCATCTACAAGAATTGTTAAAAGAGTTCTTCAAAGAAAAAGAGTTAAAGATACAGATATAGGTACAAAAATTGAAATGCAGATAAATGATTTATATGATTTGCTTAATGCCTATAAACAAGGTTTTATAAAAGAAAAACATTAATATTTAATCCCTGTTCAAATAATATATTTTTTTGGCAGGGATTTTTTTATAATTCTTTTATGAATATTTTTTTATTTGTTAGACTTAAACTTAATTTTAAGATATAATTATAATATATGCTCATGACATATATATAACATATTTGGGAGGAATTATATGATATTACTTGTTGAGGATACTTTAAATATGAGAAAACTTATAACTACTATACTAAAACAAGAAGATATTGAAGTGGACGAAGCATCTAATGGGGAAGAGGCTCTTGAAAAACTTGAAAATGGAAATAAATATTCTCTTCTTCTTGTTGATATTATGATGCCTAAACTTAACGGACTGGAACTTACAAGAGAAATCAGAAAATTTTCCCAAGTTCCTATCATATTTATTACAGCTCTTTCTGATGAAAAAAGTCAGGTACTTGCTTATGATGCAGGAGCTGATGGATATATTACAAAACCATTTCCTAAACAGCTTCTTATATCAATTGTAAACAGATATCTTAAAAAGACAAAAATAAATAAAAAATATGAAGGTCTGGAAATTGAAGAAAAGGGAAAAAAGATTCTTATAGATGGAGAAGAATGTGATTTTCCTCCTAAAGAAAGAGAAATTCTTATGTATCTTATTGAAAATGAAAATACTGTTGTTACAAGAGAACAGATTATCACTTCTATCTGGGGATATTCTTTCATAGGAAACGACAGAGTTATAGATAACCATATAAAAAAGCTTAGACAAAGACTTAAAAATTATTCTAAATTTATAAAAACTGTTAAGCTGGTAGGGTATAAATTTGAGGTGAATGAATTTTGAAACTAAAACCTAAAATTCTTTTAATACTAGCACTTATGTTTTTCTCAATAGTTGCCCTTGAATTTTTTTCAGGGGAATTTTATTTTGAAAAATTTTTCAGAATGCAAAAACAAAAGCAACTTATGAATATTGACTTCATAACTTCACAAAATGAAATCAATTTTCAAAAATTAAGAGATTTTCAGCACAATACAGACAGTATTGTTCTTGTAGTAAAAAATAATAAAATTATCAATATAGAAGATTTTGATTATTTTTCAATACAAACTGATGAAGGAAAAAAAATAATCCTTCTTAATTCATTCTTAAATAATTTATATTCAGATGATAAATTTTATCTTATTGATAAAGAGCCTATAAAACTTATTGGTATAGATATTCTTGCAGAAAAATATTATCTTCCTATATCTATACAATGTATAGACAGAGTATATGAAGACTATAAATTTGCAACCATGAAAAATTTAAGAACATATTCCATTAAAGGAAATGTTTCTGCAACATCAGATTCAGACTTTTTTTCTCCTCAGGCAAGTTCTCTTGTTGTAGCTTTTTCTAAATTATCTGATATAAAAAAAGAAAAACATATTTTTACAGATAATAATGGACAAGAAGTTGAAATTATAAAAAAAAATATAGGAAATTGCACTGTATATATATACTACTCTTATCAAAATTTAAGTTCTGTTTTCCCTACTTTAAGAGTGTATTTTTATTTTAAAGCTGCATTTCTTTTATTGCTTACTCTTGTAATAGGTCATTTTTTGGATTATTTCCTTGTCAATCCTATTGTATATCTTTCAAAAGTTACAGAAAGAATTTCAAAACTTAATTTTAAAAATGACATCGTCTACCATAAAAATGATGAAATTGGTGAACTTTATTTTAAAATTGACGAAATGGCATATAGACTTGAAGATGTAATTAAGCTTTATAGAGATGAAGCAGAAAAAAATATTATAAAAAAAGAAGAACTTGAAGAAAAAATAATGAGTTTTATGCATGAAATTAAGACTCCTCTTTCTCTTATTATGGGATTTACTGAACTTATGCAAGATAAATATAAAGATGATGAAGATTTTAATATTATTATTTCTGAGGCTAAAAGACTTTTGAGACTTTCTGAAGAAACTCTTCTTATAGGAAATGACACTGGTATAAAAGAAAATCTTATTTTAAAAAGATTTGATATTATTCCTGTCATAAAACTTGGACTTTATATTTATCAAAAAGAACTTTCAGAGAAAAAAATTATTTTTAATGATGAAAGAGAAATTTTTGTTATAGGAGACAGAGAAAAAATTGAGCAAGTTATTTTCAATCTTATTAAAAATGGATATAACTATGCTAAAAGTAAAATTGTTATAAGAATTGATGAAATTCCTGGTAATAGAGTTTCAATATCAGTTTCAAATGATGGAGAATCTATTCCTGAAGCAGATTTACATAAAATATGGAATAAGTTTTACACAACAAGTAATAATTACCAAAGAGGACTGGGACTTTATATTGTTTCTAATATATTAAAAGCTCATAAAAGTAAATATGGGGTTATTAATCTTAATAACTGTGTAAAATTTTACTTTACTCTTCAGATGGATAAATAATTTAAAGAGGATATACAAAAAATAGATAAGCTGTATATAATAAAGCCAAGATAAGAAAAGAACTTTGTTATAACTTAAAGTTAGGGATTTTAGAAAAATAAAATTTCTTTTATTCACCTAAGGTTTCTCACTTTAATTAAAATATTCAGCAGGATGTTTGTGGGAAAAATTTTATTCCTATCTTATCTCTCCAAATGTTTTTTATACCATTAGGAATTTAATTTTTCTCATAACTGCTGCAAGGCAATTTTATAATAACTAATCCTAAGGTTATAATATACTGCTTACAAAAATCAGGAGTTTTAAAAGCTCCTGATTTTTTATTTTATTATTATCTATAAAAAAAGAGAGCAGTTTACAACCACTCTCTTAATTTTATTAATCATCAATATAGTTATCAAAGTAACCTTGAATTAAAATGATAGGAGTTCCTTTATCTCCACTTCCTGAAGTAAGGTCACATAAAGAACCAATAAGGTCAGTTAATCTTCTTGGAGTAGTTCCTTGAGTTATCATTTGTCCTTTAAGATCTGAATCTTTTCCTCTTATAGCTTCAGCAACTGCTTTATTTAATTCTTCACCTTTTAATCCTGCAAGGTCATTATCTGCAAGATATTTTAATTTAATTTCGTTTGGAGTCCCTTCTAATCCATCAGTATATCCTGGAGATACTACTGGGTCTGCAAGTTCCCATATTTTTCCTACTGGATCTTTGAAAGCTCCGTCTCCGTAAACCATAACTTCCATATTTTTTCCAGTTTTTTCTTTAAGCATTTTTTGAACTCTGTCTACAAGTTCTTTACAGTTACGAGGGAATAATTTTACTGTATCTTCAGTAGCTTTATTAGATCCAAGAAGTCCATAATTTTCATTGAATCCACTTCCATTTATAGAAGAAGCCATTATTTCATCCATTCCGTAAACTATTTTAGCTCCAGCATTTTTTAATAATTTTTTAGTTCTTACACGAGTGTGAATATCACAGTTTAAAACACAGTCTGTATATTTTAAAATAGCTGTAGGATTATTAGCAAATATTACTTCAACTTCTGCTCCCTGCTCTTTTATTAATTCAGAATAATATTCAATATAATTTACTCCTGTAAATACATGAACAGGTTTTCCGAATTTTTCTGTAAATTCTGCTTCTGTTAAAACATCACTCCATGGATTTACTCCTTTTTCATCAAGTAAATCATAATCAATAAAGTGGTTTCCAACTTCATCTGAAGGATAGCTGAACATTAAAACAATTTTCTTTGCTCCTTTTGCTATTCCTTTTAAACATACAGAAAATCTATTACGGCTTAATATTGGGAATATAACACCTATTGTGTTGTCTCCAAATTTAGCTTTAACATCTGCAGCTATATCATCTATAGAAGCATAGTTTCCTTGAGCTCTGGCAACAATAGACTCAGTCATTGCAACGATATCTCTGTCTCTTAAAACAATATTGTCGCTTTCAGCAGCAGCAAGCACTGCATCTACTACGAAATTTGCTATATCATCACCTTGATGAATGATTGGTGCACGAAGTCCTCTTGAAATAGTTCCGACTAATCTTCCCATACTTTATTTCTCCTTTGATATAAAAATTTATCTTTTAACATGTAATTATAATATTTTTTTAATGGTTTGTCAACTTTTAATCATACCAAAACCATATTTTTTATTATCCTTTAACTTATATCCTTTTTTAGTATAACACTTTTATATATAAATGTCTAATACTATATTATATATAAATTAAAATAAAAAATACCCTGAAAAGAAAATAATCTTTAAAGAGAATTTTCTTCTTCAGGGCATCTTAAAAAATTTTATTATCCTTCTATTAAATCAAGGTCAGCCATTCTTTCATAAATATCATCTAATCTCTTCATTTGAGAAAGTCTGTTATTTTTTACAGCTGCATCTTTATCATTAATCATAACTGTATTGAAATAGTTATTTACTATTTCTTCTCCATTTAATACAGCATCAAGATATCCTTTATAATCTTTTGCTGCAAGAAGTTCTGTAACAGTTTTATCAAGATTTTCTACATAATCATAAAGAGAAACTTCAGCTTCTTCTTTAAATAAATCTTTATTAACTTCTCTTCCTTCATGATCTTTAACAATGTTTCCAACTCTTTTGATAATTCCAATAAGGTTTTTGAAACTATCTTCCTGAACTGCCTTTTCAAGAACTTCAATTTCAGATTTAGTTTCAATGACATTGTCCCAAGTTTTTGCAACAACTGCAAGAATTACATCTCTTCTATATTTCATATCTGTAAATACATTAATTACTCTTTGTTTTAAGAATTCAAGTACTTCTTTTTCAAGAGTAGCTTTATCTTTTTGTAGAACTCCTGCTTCATCAAGAATTTCTATACTCTTTTCTGTTAATTCTTTAAGAGAGATATTAAGTTTAGAGTTAATTATAACATTTACTATTCCAAGTGCTGCTCTTCTTAAAGCAAATGGATCTTTAGATCCAGTAACTGTTACACCTACACCAAGACATCCTGCAAGAGTATCCATTCTGTCACAAATTCCTGCAACAATTCCTTCTTTAGTTTCAGGAAGTTTGTCCCCTTTAAATCTTGGGAAGTAATGTTCTTCTATTCCTCTTGATACAGTTTCTTTTTCTCCTGATTTAAGAGCATAGTCAGCTCCCATAAGTCCTTGTAGTTCTGTAAATTCTTTTTCATTAATCATATTTGACACAAGATCTGCTTTGCAAAGTTTTATTGTTCTAAATATATCTTCTTTTTCAGCACCGTATCCAAGTTTATCTGTTAAGAAATCTGCAAGTTTAGTAACTCTTGCCATTTTATCTGCAATAGTTCCAAGATCTTTTTGGAATACAACAGTACTTAATTTAGGTACATTTGCTTCAAGAGGATTTTTAAGGTCTTCCTGATAGAAGAATCTAGCGTCAGCAAGTCTTGCTGAAAGAACTTTTTCATTTCCTGCTCTTACTTTATCAGAATCTTCAATACCATTTCTTACAACAACAAATTTTGGAAGAAGTTTTCCATTTTTATCTAAAATAGGGAAATATCTTTGATGAACTTCCATTGATATTATAAGAACTTCCTGAGGAACTTCAAGGAAGTCAGAATTAAATGTTCCAACTATAGGATAAGGATATTCAACTAAGTTTGTTACTTCATCTAAAAGATTTTCATGAATTAAAACTTGCTCATTTTCTTTTGTACAGTTTTTATCAATAAGATCTCTTATCATTTGTTTTCTTTCTGCAATATCAATAATTACATTATTTTCTCTTATTTTATTAAAGTAATCATCTATGCTTGATACTGTAAATGGTTTTCCAAAGAATCTGTGCCCTTTTGAAGATAATCCACTTTTTATTCCTTCTATTTCAAATTCAACAGCTTCATTGTCAGCCATAGCTAAAAACCATTGAATAGGTCTTGCAAATTTAAACTTTCTGTCAGCCCATTTCATTGACTTAGGGAATTCAAGTTCAAGTACAAGAGATTTTAAGATTTCAGGAAGAAGAGTTTTTGTTGCCACTCCCTCTGAAAACTTTCTTACAGCAATATATTCTCCTTTTGGAGTTTCAACTATTTCTAAATCTTTTCCCTCTACACCTTGAGATTTAGCAAATCCAAGTCCTGCTCTTGAAAGTTCTCCATTTGCATCATAAGCAACTTTTCTTGCAGGCCCCATGTTTAATTCATTTAAATCTTCTTGTCTTTCAGCAAGTCCTTCAACTAAAAGAACCATTCTTCTAGGTGTTCCGAAAGTTTTTATATCATCATATTTAATTCTTTCATTTTTTAATTTATTTTCTAAATTTTTCTTTAAATCATCTAATGCTTTTACTAGGAATCTGGCTGGATTTTCTTCCATTCCTATTTCAAAAAGTAGTCTCAATTTATTCATCTCCTTTTATTTTATTCTTATAAAACGGTTCTATCATTATTTTTTTAATAAAGGATAACCTAAATTTTTTCTATTTTCTACATAAATTTCAGCACATCTCTTTGCTAAATCTCTTACTCTAAGAATATATGCCATTCTTTCTGTTGTAGAAATAGCACCTCTTGAATCTAAAACATTAAATGTATGAGAACATTTCAATACAAAATCATATGCAGGAAGAACTAATCCTTGTTCCAAAATATTTTTAGCTTCTCTTTCATACTCATCAAACCATTTGAAATATAAATCTAAATCAGCAAGTTCAAATGAATATTTTGAGTTTTCATATTCATATTGATATCTCATATCTCCATATTTTACATTTTCTGTCCAGTCTAAATCATAAACATTAGATTTATTTTGAATATATAGAGCTATTCTTTCAAGTCCGTAAGTGATTTCAACAGGAACTATGTCAAGTTCCAAACCTCCAACTTGTTGGAAATAAGTAAACTGAGTGATTTCCATTCCATCCAGCCACACTTCCCATCCAAGTCCCCATGCTCCTAGTGTTGGTGATTCCCAGTCGTCCTCAACAAAACGAATGTCATGTTCCTCTGGTATAATACCTAATAATCTTAAACTTTCTAAGTAAAGTTCCTGAATATTATCAGGTGATGGTTTCATTATTACCTGAAACTGATGATGCTGATACACTCTGTTAGGATTTTCCCCGTATCTTCCATCTTTTGGTCTTCTTGATGGTTCTACATAGGCAGTTTTCCATGGTTCTGGTCCTAAAGACATTAAAAATGTGTTAGGGTTAAATGTTCCTGCTCCTGTTTCCACATCATAAGGATTTCCCAGTACACATCCTTTAGATCCCCAGTACTGTTGAAGAGTAAATATCATCTCTTGAAATGTCATTTCTTTTCCTCCTAATCTTTCCTTCTTTTTAGCAGTAAATCAAGAAGTAAAAGTATTACTCCTAAGTTTATATATACATCTGCTATATTAAATACAAAACTCCAAATTCCTCTGAAATCAATCATATCTACTACATAACCTCTTGTAAGTCTGTCTATCATATTCCCTACAGCACCAGAAATTATAAATACATAAGCTGCTTTTTCAAATAGATTGGATTTTTTTACATTTTTTAAAAAATAGACAATAATACCGATTATTGCTATTACTGTTGCTATACTTATTATATCAACTTTCCCTTGAAATATTCCAAAGGCTATTCCTCTATTTTGTACATATGTCAAATGAAGAAAGCCATCTATAATAGAAATTGTATCTCCGAAAAACATATGTCTTTCAACCAAAATTTTTACAATTTGATCTATTAAAACAAGCAATATTGTTATTACCAAGTAAAAAATCATCATTCTCTCCTGAACTGCTTTTTAAATTTTCTTTCTTAATTTTATAATAATATTTCCTTTTTCGCAAATATTTTTAAATAATTAAAATTTTTATTTTTTTATATTTTCTTTAAACATATTTAATGTAATTTTTATAGTAGTTCCCACATTTTCCTGAGAATTAAATTTTATTACTCCACGGCAGTCTTTTATTACTCTTATAGCAAGAGGAATTCCAAGTCCAGGAGCATCACTCTTATAAGTTACAAAAGGTTCCTGGATTGTTTTAATTCTTTCTTCACTCATTCCAACACCGTTATCTTTTATATCAATCTTAATTTTATTTGCATGTTTATCTCTTATTACAATAACATTTATCTTTCTAGGAAGATTTTTACTAGCCATTACAGCATCGTAAGAGTTCTTAAGAAGTTCTATAAAAGCTTTTTTAAGACGGCTGTTATCTCCGAACACATCCCCTGTATAACTTATAAACGATGAAATCATTATATCTTTATCTTTTCCCTCTGCTTTAAGAGCAGATTTAAACTCTTCTATAACTTCAGCCATCAGATGTTCTATATTAACTCTTTCAGGTTTATTTCTATTTTGGCTTGAATATTCAATAAGAGTTTTATTACTTTTTTTCATCTTTTTAATTTGTTCTTCAAGTTCTTTTATTGTATCACCAATATTTTCATTCTCTTGATTTTTTGTTTTTTCAAGTATATCTAAAAGTTTATTAAGAGCAGCCTGTCTTGTATTAAGAAATCTCTCTGAAATCTTACTTATAGTAGCATTTCTTTCAACTTCTATTCTGTCTTCTTCATTTATTTTATTTTTTAGCTTAACTGATATATTCATAAGAAGAAGTCTTAAAAGTTCTATATCTTCTTCTGTGATCTCTTTATCTTTAGTAAAATAATCACAAATAATTACTCCTGAATAATAATCTACATTATATATTGGAAAAATAAGGAAATTTTTTAATCCTAAACTTTTGAAAAGGTCATTTCCTAAATCGTACTTATATCCTTTGTCATTATAATATATAATATCTTTTGTTCTTAATGCTCTGCTTGATATATTGTCTTCTGAAAAAGGAATTTTTATAAGAGGTACAACATCTTTAAGCTCTTTTATCTGGAAATCAAATCCACTCTTTCTTTCTTTTAAAATATCATTCTTTATTTCAGCTATATGAGCATTTATTTGAGTGCATTCACCCATCATTACATCTCTTTCACGACTGTATCTAAAAAACATACATCTACTGAATCCCAGTCCCATTTCAGAAGTAAATGCAGACATTATTTTTCTTACTGTTACTGTTACATCATCTTCTATCTGTATTCCAAGAAGAAGCTGCTCAATAGTTGTAATTTTATTTAAGTTTTCTTTTAGTTTTTTATTTTGAACTTTCAGTTTTTTCTGATTTTCTTCAAGCTTTCCTAGCATTTTCTTAATAGAAACAGCCAGCGTTTTTATCTCTCCGCTTCCCTCAAATTTAATAGGAGTTTCATAGTCTCCTAAACTTATTCTCTCTGCTGCTTCTGTTATATCTCTTAAAGGAGATAAAAGTTTTTTAAGAACTCTTGTAAATACTGTCGTACAAGTTCCTACAAGCATAAGAACAATTACAGCAATAAATATACTTACTATTACCTTTGTTCTGAACAGTTCTTTTCTTGAAACTGCAATTCCAAAATTTCCTATATAATCATTTTTATAATCTCTTAAAGATAAAATTGCAACATAATATGCCTCATTCTGTATTTTTGATTTCTTATAAAAATATCTGTACTTTGCTCTTTTAAGAGTATTAAAACTATCTGATGAAATAAATTTTTTCCCATCTTCAGCAGGAAAATCTCCATTTACATATCTGTCTCCAATAACAGCAAATATTTTGTCATTATTTCCAAGTTCTATAAAGTTTTTCATATACTGAAGAAAATTAAGGTCTAAAGGAACTGCTGCAACTAAATATTCTTTATCAGCTTTATTATTTGCATAAGGTATGATTACCTTGGCAAATATTTTTCCTCCTATTTCAACAAGGTAACTTCCTTCTTCTATTCCTTTTGAAATTCCTGAATACTTAAAGCATTTTTCAGAATCTAAAACTTCTTTTTCTCCTGCTTTTCCTATTACTTTTCCTGTATTATCTATTACAGCAAGGCCTATTCTGTAATAAGTTTGAAAATCACGCCTTAAAAGCTCACTTTTTAAAAGCTGTGTTGCTATGTCATAATTTCCAACTGTTCTTGAACCGTCAAGGGCATCCTTTCTTGATACTTCATATAAATCTTCTCTTACCTTTGAAAGATAGTTTGTTTTAGCTTTATCAAGTAAAGAAACTTTCTCTCTTGCTGTTGCAACAAGCCTTGATTCCATATCTTCAAAAGTAATAAAAGTTGTCATAAAGGCAACAGCGATAGCTGTTACCACTATCGCTATGTTATTATAAAAAATTATTTTCACAAGAAGAGAATCACGGTTTATTCTCATATTACATTCCTTTCTTTGTTAAGCCAACTCTTTCTCTCTTAAGATCAACATCTTTTATTTTTACTTTTATTATCTGACCTACTGAAAGTACCTTTCCAGGATCATCTATATATTTATCTGAAATTTCTGAAATATGAAGAAGAGCATCATTTTTAAGTCCAATATCAACAAATGCTCCGAACTTTACAACATTTCTTACTGTTCCTTCAAGTTCCATTCCCTCTTTAAGATTTTCAATTTTTAATATATCTGATTTTAAAAGAGGTTTTTCAAGTTCATCTCTAGGATCTCTTCTGTCTCTTACAAGAGCTTCATAAACATCTTTAACTGTTTCTTTTCCATAACCTTTTTCTTCAGCAAATTTATTGTAATTAAATTTTTTTAACTTCTCTCTGCTCTCTGAAAGATTATTTCTATATTCTTCCATTGAAATTCCTACTGTTGAAAGAATTTCTTCACCTATGTTATAAGATTCCGGGTGGATTATTGTATTATCAAAAATATTTTCCCCATTTTCTATAATTAAGAATCCTGCCATCTGTTCATAAGCTTTTGCTCCTACGCCTTTTACTTTTAAAAGCTGTTTTCTATTTTTAAAGTTTCCATTTTCTCTTCTGTATTCAACAATACTTTTAGCTGTATTTTTCTTCACTCCTGAAACATGTTCAAGAAGTGCCCATGAAGCTGTATTTACATTTATACCAACACTATTTACAACTGAAGCAATAACTTCATCAAGAGAAGCATCAAGCTGTTTCTGATCAACATCATGCTGATACATTCCTACACCTATTGATTTAGGATCTATTTTAACAAGTTCTCCTAAAGGATCTTGAATTCTTCTTCCTATTGAAATAGCTCCTCTTACTGTTACATCAAGATCAGGAAATTCTTCGTTAGCAAGCTTTGAAGCAGAATATACAGAAGCCCCAGCTTCATTTACTATTATATATTTTACATCTTTTGTACATTCTTTAAGAGTTTTTGCTACAAAACTTTCTGTCTCTCTTGAAGCAGTTCCATTTCCTATAGCAATAATATCTATATCATAATCTTTTATATATTTTAAAATTTTATTTTTTGCTGTTTCAAGTTGTTTTGGTGTATTCATTTCTTCAACAAGAAAGAAAACATCATTTGTCACATAAAATCCATTCTTATCAACTATAGCAACTTTACATCCTGTTCTGTATCCAGGATCAAGTCCAAGAACATTTTTTTCTTTTAAAGGTGGCTGTAACAAAAGATTTTTAAGATTTTCTTTAAATACAGCTATAGCCTCTGTTTCACTTTTTTCTGTAAGAATATTTCTTACTTCTCTTTCTATAGATGGAAAAATAAGTCTTTCAAAAGCATCTGCTGTTATTGTTTTTAAAAATTCAAGAGCCTCTCTGTTTTTAAATTCACCAAGAAGAATACTATCCATTTTTTCTCTTATATTATCTTCAACTTTTAAAGAAACTGAAAGAATATCTTCTTTTTCTCCTCTGTTTACAGCAAGAACTCTATGAGAAGGAATTGCTTTTATAGGCTCTGAATATTCATAATAATCTGCATATACTTTTTTAACATCAAGTTCTTCTGCTTTCTTACTATTTTTGGAAACTATAATTCCATTTTTAAGAAGCATTTCTCTTAATTTTTCTCTGTATTCTGCTTTTTCAGAAATTCCTTGAGCTACTATAAGTTTTGCTCCCTCAACAGCTTCTTCTGCTGAAGTGACTTCTTCTGTTATAAATTCTTCTGCTTTTTTCATTAAATCTGCTTCAGATTTCATTAAATATATATATTGTGATAAAGGTTCAAGACCTTTTTCAATAGCAATATCAGCCTTTGTTTTTCTTCTCTTTTTATAAGGAAGATATAAATCTTCCACTTCCTGAAGCTTTTCTGCTTTCAGAATAGCTGCTCTTAATTCCTCAGTAAGTTTTCCTTGTTCTTCAATAAGAGCTGTTACTTCTTCTTTTCTCTTTTCAAGGTTTCTTAAATATGTTACAGTCTTTAGAATATCTCCAATCTGATTTTCATCAAGGTTTCCTGTTACTTCTTTTCTATATCTTGAAATGAAAGGAACTGTTGCTCCTTCATCAAGTAATTTTACTGTATTTTCTACCTGAGTTAATTTTAATTTTAACTCTTTTGCTACGGCTTCAAAAAGATTATTCATTAGCTGCCTCCGTCTTTTGTTTTCACATGAATTAAACCATTATATTATATCATAAATCAAGTATAATTTCTAAATAAAAAAGATATCCTCTAAAACAAAAAGATAAAAATCTTCCTCAAATCTTTTGGAAAATTTTTATCTTTTGCTTTAATTATCTTTTAAAATAATTTTATTTTACTTTTACACCAAATTTAACTTTTTCTCCGTTTACATTAAATTCTTGCACAAATCCTTCAGCTGCACCAAATACAATTTCATCTGTTAAAGTATCATTTTTAATTGCATATGCATTTCTTGAAATAATATCTTTAATCTTATCGTTTCCTTCTTCATAAAGAACAATATGATCTACAACATTAAAGTCTGCCTCTTTTCTCATTGATTGGATTTTACTTATAATTTCTCTTACAAATCCTTCTTCAATAAGCTCAGGAGTAAGTTTTGTATCAAGAACTACTGTAATTCCTCTATCTTCTAAAGGCATATATCCTTCAGTCTGACCACTTTCAATTAGAAGATCTTCAACAGCTAAATTTGCAACTTCTCCATCAGAAAGAGTAAGTGATAACACTCCTGTTTCATCAAGTTGTTTTTTAGCTTTGCTTCCATCTATTTCAGCTAGAAGAGTTCTGATTTCATTTACTTTCTTACCATATCTTTGACCTAAAGTTTTTAACTGAGGTTTGAATGTATAAGAAGTAAATTGTGATGTGTCTTGTACGAAGTGAATATTTTTAATATTTAATTCTTCTTTGATTATATTTTGGTAAAGTTCTCCAACTTCATGTCCTGCTTTTACATAAATATTTGCAATAGGTTGTCTATTTTTAATATTTGCTGCATTTCTTGCTGCTCTTCCAAGAGTAACAACTTGTAAAACTTCATCCATATCAGCTTCTAAAGCTGTATCTATTGCAGATTCATCAACAACAGGGAAGTCACATAAGTGAATACTTTCAGGAGCATTTTTATCAACACTTCTTACTAAGTTTTGATAAATTTCTTCTGTCATAAATGGAATCATTGGAGCTGCTGTTTTAGCTATTGTAACAAGAGCTGTATATAATGTCATATATGCAGTGATTTTATCTTCTGTCATATCAGTTACCCAGAAACGCTCTCTGCTTCTTCTTACATACCAGTTACTTAACTCGTCAACAAAATCTTGTAATAGTCTTGCTGCTTCAAGAAGTTTGTAATCAGAAAGGTTTTCATCTACACCTTTAACAACTGTATTTAGTTTTGACATAAGCCATTTATCCATAACAGTCATTTTTTCTTTATCTAGTGTATATTTTGTAGGATCAAACTGATCTATTTCAGCATAAAGAACATAGAACGCATAAGTATTCCATAAAGTTGACATGAATTTTCTTTGTCCTTCAAGAACTGCTTTTCCATGGAATCTGTTAGGAAGCCAAGGAGCTGAGTTTATATAGAAATACCAACGAATTGCATCTGCTCCATAAGTTGCAAGTGCATCAAATGGATCAACTGCATTTCCTTTAGATTTAGACATTTTTTGTCCATTTTCGTCCTGAACATGTCCAAGAACTATAACATTTTTATAAGGTGCTTCATTGAAAATTAATGTAGAAACAGCAAGAAGTGAATAGAACCAACCTCTTGTTTGGTCAACTGCTTCTGAAATAAAGTCAGCTGGGAATTGTTTCTTAAATAAATCTTCATTTTCAAATGGATAGTGATGCTGAGCAAAAGGCATTGAACCTGAGTCAAACCAACAATCAATAACTTCTTTAACTCTTGTCATTTGTTTTCCACAATGAGGACAAGTAATAGTTACAGCATCAATATATGGACGGTGAAGTTCAATATTTTCAGGACAATTAGGAGACATTTCTTTAAGTTCTGCAATGCTTCCTATTGCATGTCTGTGTCCACATTCACATTCCCATACATTAAGAGGAGTTCCCCAATATCTGTCACGGCTGATTCCCCAGTCTTGAACATTTTCAAGCCAGTCTCCGAAACGACCTTTTCCTATTGATTTTGGAATCCAGTTAATTTTATTATTATTTTTAATTAAATCTTCTTTTACTGCTGTCATTTTGATAAACCAAGATTCTCTTGCATAATAGATAAGAGGAGTGTCACATCTCCAGCAATGTGGATAACTGTGTTCATAATTTGGTGCATCAAATAATAATCCTTTTTTATCTAGATCAATAAGAATTTGTTTATCTGCTTTTTTACAGAAAACTCCTGCCCAGTCAGTTTCTTTTGTCATTTCTCCTTTAGCATCAACTAATTGTACAAAAGGTAAGTCATAAATTCTTCCAACATTTGCGTCGTCTTCCCCGAATGCAGGAGCAATATGAACTACTCCAGTACCATCAGTAAGAGTAACATAAGTGTCACAAGTTACATACCAGCATTTTTTATCAGGATTTACAAATCTGAATAATGGTTCATATTCTTTATATTCTAAATCTTTTCCTGTAAATCTTTCAAGAATTTCAAAATCTTCTTTTAATACAGATTCTACAAGAGCTTCTGCCATATAATAAGTATATTCTTCATGTTTAACTTTTACATAAGTTTCGTTAGGGTTAACACAAAGAGCCACATTTGATGGAAGAGTCCATGGAGTAGTTGTCCATGCTAAAATGTATGCATCTTCATCTTTTACTTTAAATCTTACTATTGCAGATTTTTCTTTAATATCTTTATACCCTTGAGCAACTTCATGGCTTGATAAAGGTGTTCCACATCTTGGGCAATAAGGAACAATTTTAAATCCTTTATATAGTAATCCTTTTTCCCAAATTTTCTTTAAAGCCCACCATTCAGATTCTATAAAGTTATTATCATAAGTAACATATGGATTTTCCATGTCAGCCCAAAATCCTACTGTTTTAGAGAAGTCTTCCCACATTCCTTTGTATTTCCATACGCTTTTTTTACATTCTTCAATAAATGGTTGTAATCCATAAGTTTCAATTTGTTCTTTTCCATTTATTCCTAAAAGCTTTTCAACTTCAAGCTCAACTGGAAGTCCATGAGTATCCCAACCTGCTTTTCTTGGAACATCATAACCTTTCATTGTTCTGTATCTTGGAACCATATCTTTTATTACACGAGTTAAAACATGTCCTATATGTGGTTTACCATTTGCTGTAGGTGGTCCGTCATAGAAAGTATATGTTTTTTCTCCTTTTCTTGACTCGATACTTTTTTCAAAAATCTTGTTTTCTTCCCAGAACTTTTCAATTTCTTTTTCTCTCTCTACGAAATTTAAGCTGGTAGATACTTTTTTGTACATAAAAACCTCCTGAATAAAAGTTTATAATAATATTTCTTAATTAACAGATAAATAAAAAAGGCAACCATGCAGGTTGCCTTAATCTTTACAAAATAATTTATATTTTTAGAAGAGTAATTATTTACAACGCCACATAATAACATCTATAATATTGTTGTTTACTTTATTATTGATGATATTATTATTATAGTGTTCGTGAAATTCATCTTTATCTCCCCTTGTTCTTTTTATTAAATATACTATACCATATATTATATATAAAAGTAAATATCTAAATTATTTTAATTTTTCATTCATCTAAAATTTAATTATTTTCTTTTAGATTCTTCAAATTTAGCCCAAACTCCAGCTTTAACTAGAAGAGATTTAACAGTTCTTGTAGGTTGTGCTCCATTTTGTAAGAAAGTTAAGATTTCTTCTTCTTTTAAAGTTACTTTAGAATCTTCTAATGGATAGTAGTTTCCTAAGTATGCTACTGCATTTCCTTCTCTTTTAACAGAAGATTCCATAGCTGCTATTCTGTATACTGGGTTTTTTTTGCTTCCTAATCTTGTTAATCTTAATTTTAACATTAAAAATCACTCCTTTTATATTCTTTTTTTAATTTTTATTTTAAATTTATTTTTAAACTTTATTTATTTTAGAAAGGAAATTTTCCTTTTCCTCTTCCATTCCTCATGTTTGGCATTCCAGCTCCCATATTTTTCATAGCTCCAAGGTTTGGCATTTTTCCTGAACTAAACATTTTCATCATACTTTTCATCATTTCAAATTGTTTTAAAAGTCTGTTTACATCAGAAACATCTGTTCCGCTTCCTTTAGCAACTCTCATTTTTCTGCTCGCTTTAAGAATTTCAGGTTTTGCTCTCTCTTCTTTTGTCATTGATTGAATAATAGCTCTTACCTTTTTCATTTCTTTTTCTGCAAGAGATAAATCTCCTAAATCATTTCCAACTCCTGGAAGCATTTTTAAAATACTTGCAAGAGGCCCCATCTTTTTAATCATATGAAGCATCTTTAAGAAATCTTCCAAATTAAATTTTTGAGTTCTTATTTTTTCTTCCAATGATTTTGCATCATCTTCATTTATATTTTCCTGAGCTTTTTCTACTAGAGAAACTACATCTCCCATTCCTAGAATTCTTGAAGCAAGTCTTTCAGGATGAAAAAGTTCTAAGTCTTCTATCTTTTCTCCTACCCCTACAAACTTAATTGGTTTTCCTACAACAGATTTTATTGAAAGGGCAGCTCCCCCTCTTGTATCTCCATCAAATTTTGTAAGAACAACTCCATCTATATTTAATTTATCATTAAAATTCTTTGCTAAATTTACTGCATCTTGTCCTATCATTGCATCAACAACAAGAAGTATTTCTTGAGGTCTTACTGTTTTCTTTATCTGACTAAGTTCTTCCATAAGAGCTTCGTCCACATGAAGTCTACCTGCAGTATCTATTATCATGTATGTATAATCGTTTGCTTTTGCCTGTCCCCATGCTTTTCTTGCAATATCAACAGGATCTTTATTTTCCTCATCAGCATAAACAGGAACTTTTATTTGCTCTCCTAAAACTTGAAGCTGTTTTATAGCAGCTGGTCTGTACACATCTGCTGCAACAAGATATGGTCTTTCTCCATCTTTTTTTAATTTGTTTGCAAGTTTAGCAGCAAAAGTAGTTTTTCCTGCTCCTTGAAGCCCTGCAAGCATTAAAACAGTTGGATTTTTAACTCCTTTTGTAAGTTTTGAGTTTGTTCCTCCAAGAAGTTCTATAAGCTCATCATTTACTATCTTAATAAATTGTTGTCCTGGATTTATTCCTCTTATTACTTCAGTTCCTATTGCTTTTTCCTGAATTTTATTTATAAAATCTTTTACAACTTTATAGTTTACATCAGCTTCTAAAAGTGACATTTTAACTTCTCTTAAAGCTTCTTTTATATTACTTTCACTAAGTTTTCCATGCCCTCTTACTTTTTTGAAAATGTCCTGAAATCTATTTCCTAAATTTTCTAACATCTATTTCTCCCATGCTTCCTGCTAACTCATTTTTTCAATAATTTTATCTAAATTTTCTTTTTTAAAATCTTTTCTAAGTTCTAAAAGCTCTTTATAAAGTTTTCTGTCTTTTTTATAGAAATTAAGTTTATCTTCGTAACTTCTTAAAATCTTACTTCCTCTTTTTATATTATCATAAACAGCCTGTCTGCTTACCTCATTCATTTCTGCGATTTCTGTCAGAGATAAATCTTCTTCAAAATAGTTTATAAGATATTTTTTTTGTTTCTCTGTAAGAAGAGGCTTATAATAATCTAAAAGTATTCCAATTTCAATCATCTCATTTAATTCCATAATATCACCAGATTATTATAATAATTTTATAAAACTTTGTCAAGTATTTTTTCTTTACATTTTTGATTTTTTATTAATATTTTTCACATTTCACTCTGCTTCTAAGTTCTCTCGCTACACTATAAATAATCTCTCCTGTAATTCCCCAAATAACATCTCCTCCATAAAGATAAAATAATAGTCTTCTTGGACTTCCTCTCCATGGTTTTGTATATTTTTCTGGAAGTCCCCATTTTTTAGCAGGAAATTCTATTTTTTCTCCTTTTTTATCTATATAAAAAGGTTCATTTTCCACTGTAACATATTCAAATTCAGGGTTAGTTTCAAAAAAATAGTCTAAAGGAACTAGAATTATTCTTTCTACCTCATCTTCATTTACATTAAGTTCATCAAGAGAAAAATTTTTTACATATCCTATATATGCTTCTACAATAACTCCTGTAGGAAGAATAAGAGTTCCGTACTTTCTTGTATCTGTTATTCTCTCTCTAGAAAGTCCTATCTCTTCATAAGTTTCTCTTAAAGCTGTTTCTAAAAAATTAAGATCTTCTTTATCTCTTCTTCCTCCTGGAAATGAAACTTCTCCTCCCTGTCTTATCCCTTTTGCTCTTTTTTCAAAAAGAACATTAATTTTCCCTTCCGTTTCACAAAATAAAACCATTACAGCGGAGTTCATCATTGCTTCTCTTCCTATTATTTTGCTATGTCCTTTATTCTCAAAAAAATCTTTCATCATATCTTTTGTAAGCATAATTTCACCATCTTTTTTATAATTATTATATTAAATATTTTACCATTTATAGATTTTTTTTACTATCTTATCAAAAAATAAAAACGGAAGAAAACTCTCCCGTTTTTAAAACTATATTTATTTTTTATTAGAATCTGTATCCTACACCAACATTAACTCCATAAGCATCTGTATCATTGCTTCCGAATTCATAAGTAAATCCACCATTGTAGAAGAATCCATTTTCATTTGTTACTTCTGCTCCTAAGTTAAATTTAACTACATTTTCTGCTAGTTCTGCTCCTAATACATTAAATCCTTCACTTGCTGTTGTTCCATAGAATCTTCCTGTAAATTCATCATCTGTATCTCCCATTGTTCTTACATAAGATACTCCGAATTTTACATCTACTTTAGATTTTTCTAATTGAATTGATTTTACTGTATCTAAACCGAATTCTGCATCAAATGTTGTTATTTCTGCATCGCTTACTCCAAAGTAAGAATCTCTTGTATCATCTTGTTCTACATAAGTATATCCTAATCTTACTCTAGGTTGTAGTGATAATCCATCTCCTAAGTCTGCTGTATATCTTCCTTGTACATATCCACTTAATGCTTTAGAATCATATTTATCTGAACCATGAACATTAGCTATTGTGTTATCTGCTTCATATTCTCCAAATTGATATCCTAATCCTGCTGTGAAATCATAGTTTCCATAAACTTTATTTCCATATAATCCTAAGTAGAATAAGTCAGCATCTGCACTTCCACCATCTGTATCAACATCTTGTTTTACTCCAGAGAATGCTACTCCTGCTGTAGTTGTTTCATTTAATCCATAACCAAATGCTGCCATTAGTCCTGTTGATTCTATTTCAGAAGAATAATCTCCTACAGTTCCTTTTCTGTTATATTCATCTTTAGAGTAAAGTGCTTTACCTTCAGCTGTCCATTTTCCTACTTCAGATTTTCTAGCAAGAGAAAGAACTGCTTCTTCATTCATTTTAACAGTATCGTAAGCTGCTTTTACTGTTTCTGAATAGATGTTAGATGAATAGATTTTATCAAATTGAACTTTTCTATTTTCTAAATTATTATTGTCAAATAAATCATTTACTTCATATGCTTGTCCATTAATAGAGTCTAATATGCTATTACCAAAAATGTTAGATTTATAAACTATTTCTATTTTTTTATCTGTTAAGTCATCCCCTGCTTTTATTTCATAAATACCATTTCCTGTAATCTTACCTGTAAGATCTTTTGCAAATTCATTATTTTCTCCTAAGTTGATAACAGCTGTTTTTCCATTAATATTTTCTGTTCCTATTGTTATAGTTCCATTTCCAGTTACATTTAAAAATCCATTAGAATTATTAAAGAAATTTTGAGTATATTCTCCATCTTTATTTTTTTCAGCTCCAACTGCAAGATTTACATTTCCATTTATTGTCATATTTGCTTTATCAGTGTCTTTTTCATATTTAGAATCTGCTGATAATGATAAGTTTCCACTATCTACATTTATTGTTCCTACATTTTTAATTATTCCATTAAATGATGTATTTCCTAAAGTTTTTATAGTAGCAGACGAATCTACACCTGTTATACCTGCTCCATTAACATTTGCTCCATTTAAAATTAACTTTGAATTTTCTCTAAGAACGATTGCTTCTTTGTTCTTTTCTTCTAAATTTTCAAGTTTATTTACATTACTTCCTATTATTTCTAAAATGTCTCCCTGTGCAATATGAAGTTTTCCATTAGCATCAAGATTTAAATCTTTTACAGCAAGTTTAATTGTTTCTTGTTTATCTATTTTAGAATCATTTTTAAATTCTCCAATTTTTACATCTCCAATAATATTTAAAGATTTAATATTTGCTGCTTCTTTCCCTGCTGTTATTCCAGCTACAACTGAATCATTCTTATTAATATCAACATTTTTATTTCCCATAGTTACTGACTGACTATCTTTTCCAAGAGCATTAATATCATCAGTCGTTCCTTTTTCTAAACAAACTATATTATTTGTTTTATAATGTACATTATTTTTATCTGCAATGATACCTGTTATTTTTACTTCTCCTCTGAAAAGGTTGTTAATATCGTCTTGTGTTATGTCTTGCTGTGTTTTATCTGTTAATGTTATAGTTCCAGTAATTTCTGCTGTTCCATCTGTATTTTTTACAACTATACTATTACCAGAAACTTCTACTTTTCCTCCAATTTCAGCTTTTACACTTTCTCCTTTTATAGATATTGCTGTTCCATCTTTTATTTTAATAGTTCCATTATTAATAAAACTAATTTCTCCATTTGTGCTATCTAATCTTACTGCTCCTGTTTTATGATCTCCTTTTCCATCTACATTTAATATTCCATTTTCTCCATTTTTAATAGAAATTTTTTTATTTGATTTATTTGTAACTGTAATTGCTGAAGCAAAGTTATCACTTGAAGCTATAATTTCTCCATTATTTTCAATCATATTTTCTGTTGTACCTGAATAATCTTCATTTACATTTAAATGTATTCCTGTAGCCAAAGTCTTTCCTGAAGCATTTATTGTTCCATTATTTGTGATTTTAGTATCTTTCTCTCCTTTTGCATTAGCATAAATTCCTGTAGCTGGACCTTCCGGGGCACTTGCTTCAATAAGTGCACTTTTTTTATTTAAAACAGTTCCACCATTTTGAAAAGATATTGTCATTGCAACACCAGCTTTTTCCATAGAATTAGTACTTATAGTTCCACTATTTTCTATTTCCCCTCTTCCTGTTCCATTTGTCTGAATAGCAAATACTTTTCCTGTTCCACTTGTTGTTATTTTTGCATTTTCTCCATTTTTAACAGTTACATTTATGTTATTTTCTCCTTGAATACCTTGAACATCTGCTTTTCCTGTTATCATAATACTTCCATCATTTATAATTTCAACATCATTATATGCATGAATTCCTTTAGCATAATATTTCTTCCCTTGTACATTAATGCTGCCTTTATTTTCAACTTTAACTTTTGGGTTACCTCTGTTTATTTGAATTCCTTTAGCCTGTGTCTTTTCTTCTTTTACTACTACATTTATATGCTTTTCTTTTTCTACAGTATAATTATCATTTATCTCTACTTTGCTAGTTATTTCTTCTCCAAAAGCAGCTGTTCCCATTAATAAAAATCCTACAACAGTTGCTGTTGTAATTGTTACTCTCTTTTTTAACCAGTGTTTCAGCATTTTTTCTGTGCTAACTAAATTTTTCATAAATAAAAGTCCTCCTCAAAATATTTGAGTATATAAATAATTATAACATTCTGCACATTATACACTGTAATTTTCTAACTTTATTTTATTATAATTAATATATATACCTTTTAAGTATTATTCTCTAAAATCTCTTTTTAAGTATAACTTTTTTTATGTAAAAATCAATATTTTCTTCAATTTTTTACAGTTTTTTTACAAGTTTCTAAAAAATATTTTTTATTAATTTTATACACTATTTTTAATCAAAATATATAATTATCAAACTAATAATTCAAAAAATATTATTTAATTTTATTTTTCCTTAAAATAAAAAAATATCCGTATATATAAAAATACATACAGATACTTTTTCATTTTTTTTATTATTTTGTTTTTTTAGATGTTTCTTTTTTTATCTCTTTTTTATCTTCTACAGCTTTTACTTTCTCTACAGGCTTTTCTATTTCAGGAAAATATTTTTTTAATTCAGAATTTAAATCATATTTTTCCACAAGAGAATTCATATATTTTACTTTCTCTTCCTCTCTTCTCTGTAAAAGCATTTGTTCTTTAAGCTGTGGTAAAATTGTAACTATATCAGCTTCTTTAAGTTTATCTATATTATTTTGATATACCTGAAGAACTTCCATATCATCTACATTAGTTGTTTCCATAGCTTTTTTATTTAAGAAATATTCTATTTCAACATTTTTCTTTAATTCTTCAAGCTCTTTTTTCTCATCTTCAGTATATTTTACTCCATTCATTTCTTTTAAAACAGCTTTTTTTACAAGAATCTGAGCTCCTATATTTGAATTATTTCCTGCATCTTTTATTTCTTGTTCTGTAAGTTTTATTGCAGCAACTTTTGAGGCTTTGCTTTCTTCGTTCCCACACCCTCCAAGTAATAATGCAAAAGTTGATAATATAATTAATTGTTTTTTCATAATTAATATGCCTCCTATCAATTTTAATCCCATAACCATTTAAAGTTCTAACATATTTTAATCTTTTATCTTCTTTTTGTCTATATTCTTTTTTCTTTAATATAAAAGTAAAGGGACTTTTGCATATGCATAAGCCCCTTTTAAATTTTTTATTAAATTTCTTTTATATGTATATTTTGACTTCTGTCTGGACCAACAGATACAACTGAAATTTGACAACCAACAATTTCTTCTATTCTCTTTAGATATTTTTTACAGTTTTCTGGAAGGTCTTCATAATTTTTAACCTGTGTAATATCTTCGTCCCAACCAGGAAGTTCTTCGTAAACAGGTTTAGCTTTTGCAAGCATTTCAGTATCAGCAGGCATTGATTCATAAATTGTTCCATCAATGTCATAAGCAGTACATATTTTTAAAGTTCCAAGTCCACTTAAAACATCTATTTTAGTTATAACTATATCAGTTAATCCATTTATCATTGTTGCATATCTTCCAACTACAAGATCAAGCCATCCACATCTTCTAGGTCTTCCTGTTACAGCACCAAACTCTCCTCCGATTTGTCTTACTTTTTCTCCAAATTCTCCAAGAAGTTCTGTAACAAAAGGTCCTTCTCCTACTCTTGTAGTATAAGCTTTCATAACACCTATTCCTTTATCTATTTTTCTTGGTGATACTCCTGCTCCTGTTGTAACTCCTCCTGTTGTTGGAGAAGAAGAAGTAACATATGGATATGTTCCGTAGTTAATGTCAAGCATCATTGCCTGAGCTCCTTCAAAAAGAACAAGCTTATTTTCATCAAGAGCTTTATTTACTATTGGAATTGTATCAACTATTCTATGTCTTATTTTATTTGCATATTCTGTATAATCTGCAAGTATTTTTTCATAACTTAAAGGCTCTGCACCATAAATCTTAGTTATTATTTCATTTTTTTCTTCTAAGTTATGTTTTAATTTTGCTGCAAATTTTTCCATATCAAGAAGATCTACCATTCTTATTCCATCTCTTGAAATCTTATCTGAATAACATGGTCCTATTCCTCTTTTAGTTGTTCCTATTTTTTTATCTCCTGCACTTGCTTCTTTTAATTCATCAAGCTTTACATGATAAGGCATTATAAGATGAGCTCTGTCACTGATTATAACATGGTCTGTTTTTGCTCCTCTTATTTCAAGTGAAGCAAGTTCATCCAATAATACTTTTGGATCTACAACAACACCAGGTCCTATTATACAGCATCCCCCATGAAGAACACCAGATGGAAGAAGTTTTAATATAAACTTTTCTCCATTTACTACAACTGTGTGCCCTGCATTATTTCCTCCCTGAAATCTTACCACATAATCTGCTCTGTCAGCCAGCACATCTATTATTTTACCTTTCCCTTCGTCTCCCCATTGTGTTCCTACAACTACATATCCTGCCATATTTATATCCTCCTAAAAAAATTTAATTTCTATGGAATAATATAGAAAAAGTTATTTTATTTTTTCAATTTCTATATAATTAATATTTTTTTGGAATTTATTAAGAAACAACTGCTCAAACTCTGTCAATACATTATCTTCAGCTTTCTCACTGTTATGCAGATCAGGAGTATGATACACCAGCTTGTAATTTTCTAAATTTCCGCTTAATTGTATCACATCTTCATAGTACTTGTCATGGTCTGTTTTAAAAAATAATTTACCACCTACTCTTAAAACCTTATCTAAACTTGAGAAAAGACTTTCTTGAATAATTCTGTTTTTTTCATTTCCCTCCCAAGGGTCTGGAAAATTGATATATAATCCTGAAATCTCACACTCTCCAAGAAATTCTGGAAGTTCTTCTCCAAATCTTCTTATAAATAAAACATTTGAAAGATTTAATTTCTTAGATTTTCTTGCTGATGAATGAAGTCTTTTAAATCTAAGTTCAAGAGCTATATGATTTCTATCCTTATATTTTTCACACATTCCAAGAGCAAAATTTCCACTTCCTGAACCTATTTCTACATATATAGGATTATCATTTTTAAAATATTCTTTCCATCTTCCCTTATAAGAATCCATTATTTCTTTATCATACATTATATATTCAGGAAATTCTTTAAGTCTTTCCATATAAGGATTGTATGCTTTTTTAGGATGTTTAAAAAAGTGTTTCCAGAAATCATCATTTTCATCTAATTTTATCATTAAGTTTAATTCCTCCGTCTATATTAAAATTATTTAATTAATCTGTCTATTTCATCTGCTATTCTTTGAACAGCATTTTTATTTGCTGTAAAAAATTTTTCTATTTCCTCATTTTTTATATGCCCGTTATCTATTTCTCCAATAGAAACAGCTATATCTTCACTATTATCAGCTTTAAATCCTATTCCTCTTTTTAAGATTTCTTCAGCTATATCTTTTACATTTTGAAGATATTTTCCAAAAATAGGAGTTTTTCTATAAAACAAAGGCTCTAAAAGACTATGCCCTCCTATATTTACAAGAGTTCCTCCTACAAAAGCTGCATTGCTTATTGAATAAAATTTTCTAAGAACTCCCATTTTATCAACTAAAACTATATCTGCCTTTTTCCCTTTTCCTTCAAGATATTCACTGTATTTTACATAAGAAAAATTTTTCTTTCTTATAATTTCTTCTATTTTTTCCATTCTTTCAAGATGTCTTGGAACTATAACAAGCATATAATCTCTAAGATGTGAAAAAGCATCTATTATAATTTCATCTTCACCTGTTCTTGTACTTCCTGCAACAAAAATTTTTCTTCCATCAGAAAAAATAGTTTCCTTAAGTTCATTTTTTTCTTCCTCAGAATAATTTTGAAGTTCTATATCAAATTTCAAATTTCCAGCTGCTGTTATTTTTTCAGAATCAGCACCTATGGCTGCTATTCTTCCACAGTCAATTTCTGTCTGCATATAAAATCCATCAATCTTTTCAAGAGTTTTCTTTAAAATTCTTCTGAATTTCATATATTTTCCAAAACTTTTATCTGAAATTCTTCCATTTACAAGAATTACTTTTCCTTTTTTATGAGCAAGTTTTATTAAATTAGGCCATATTTCTGTTTCTATTAAAATAAGAAGTTTTAAATCTATTCTTCTTAAGATTTTTCTAATTTCTGCGTTACAATCTAAAGGAAAATATATTCTTTTTATTCTCTCTTCCTTTGAATATTTATTCTGTGCTGTTTCATATCCTGTATCTGTAAAAGTACTGATTAAAATATTTTCATTTCTTTCAGCAAGAAGCTTTTTTATAAGAGCATCTGAAAGATTAATCTCTCCCACTGACGAGCAATGAAGCCAAATATAAGGTTTGTCTGATTTTAAAAATTCAAAATCTTGATTAAGCCTTTTTTCTATAAATTTTCTTTTTTTAGAACTAAAAATCATCACTATTTTCAATGGAATCCATATCAGAACTCTAAGTAAGTTATAAATCATATTATTCACCTATTTTTTCTTTTACAAGTCTGCTTATTTCTTCAGATACTTCATCTATTGTCATAAAACTTGTATCAATCTCTACTGCATCATAAGCTTTTTTTAGAGGCCCTTCTTCTCTTGTTGAATCAATCATATCTCTTTCTTTTATGTTTGCAAGAACAGCTTCAAAGTCTTCTTTCATTCCTTTTTCTTCATATTCTTTCATTCTTCTTTTAGCTCTTTCTTCAGGAGAAGCTACAAGAAATATTTTTAAAGCAGCATTAGGAAATACAACTGTTCCTATATCTCTTCCATCAAGAACAACATTTTTTCCGTTGCTTATTTCTCTTTGAAGTTCTACTAATTTTTCTCTCACTCTTTTTATTCTTGCAACAAAAGAAACAAGTCCGCTCACTCTTGGTGTTCTTATATCTTTAGAAACATCTTTTCCATTTAGTATAAACTTATCTTTTTCTATATCCATTTTTATTTTATCAAGATTAAGCTTTACTTCCATATCATTATCAAGATCAACATTATTTTCAAAGAAATAAAGAGCTACCATTCTGTACATTGCTCCTGTATCAAGATATGTAAGATTATGTCTTTCTGCAAGAATTTTTGCTATTGTACTTTTTCCACTTCCTGCAGGTCCATCTATTGCCATTATAAAGTTTCTCATAATTTATTCCCCCTTTATTATGCTTTCATAAGTATTGCTCTCCACTCTTTATCTGCTTTTATTTCAAGAATTTCAAGTCCAACATTTTCTATTTCTTTTTTCATCTCTTCAAGTTTATCTTCTATAATACCTGAAAATATAACAAGCCCATCTTTTTTTACAACTCTTGAAATATCTTTAAGCAGAATAAGAAGAACATCTGCTAGAATATTTGCAACTACAACATCAAATTTTTCATCTTTAACTACTGTTACAAGATCTCCTGCATAAGCCTTTGCTTTTTCCATATCAACTTTATTTAAAAGAAGATTTTCTTCTGCAACTTCAACAGCCATTGGATCTATATCTGTTCCTATAATTTTTCCTGCACCAAGTTTCTCTGCAGCAACCATAAGAATTCCTGAACCTGTTCCAACATCTATAACTGTATTTCCCTCTTTTATATTTTCTTCCATAAGTTTTATACAAAGAGATGTTGTTGGGTGAGTTCCTGTTCCAAATGCTCTTCCTGGATCTATTTCTATTACAAGTTCATCTTCAAGAGGTTCATATTCTCTCCATGTAGGTTTTACTACAAATCTTTCACTTATTTTCTGAGTATAGAAATATTTTTTCCAGCTGTTTTGATAATCTTCTTCCTCATAATCATAAAAATCTATTGTATAAACAAGGTCTTCTCTCTCTGAAAAAGTTTCTTCAAATCTTTTTAATATCGCTTGTTTTCTTCTTTCAGCATATATATTCATAGGAAAATATGCTGAAACTGCATGATCTACCATAAGAAAATCTTTTTCATTTTTATAATAATCAAGAGAATTTTTATGAGTCATAGGCTCTTCTATTTTTAAACCTGTAGCTCCAAAATCATAAAAAATATCTCCTATTTCCTTTTTTGCTTTTTCTATATCATCACTTTCAAAAATTACTTTTATCTCCATTACTTTCATAAAAGCCACCTCTTATAATATTTCTATCTGTTTAAGAGACAGGTTGATTCTTTCTATACTTTCGCATTCACCTGTTTCTTCGTCTATAACAACTGAAAGTCCATTGAATCTTTCATTTCCCTCAGCCACTTCAAATCTTTGAGGAAGTGCTGTAATAAATTTTGGAATAACTACTTCAGCAGACATTCCTATAATACCACTGTCTGATCCTGTCATTCCC
Organism: Fusobacterium perfoetens; assembly: GCF_021531595.1. Lineage (NCBI taxonomy): Bacteria > Fusobacteriati > Fusobacteriota > Fusobacteriia > Fusobacteriales > Fusobacteriaceae > Fusobacterium > Fusobacterium perfoetens. The sequence goes on along the minus strand of NZ_JADYUD010000001.1, from coordinate 93,495 downwards.
ACATCTGAAATATATCCTGTTCCTTCAAGAAAAATTTTCTCATCTGCTGTCTGCACATGAGTATGAGTTCCATATAACAGAGAAATTTTCCCATCAAGATATTTTCCAAGAGCAATTTTTTCTGATGTAGCTTCTGCATGAAAATCAACTATTATTATTTTACATTGCTTTCTTATTTCATCAATAACTTCAGATATTCTTTCAAAAGGACAGTCAATAGGAGGCATAAATACTCTTCCTTGAGCTGAAATAACCCCAACTTTTACTCCTCTTTTACTTTCAACTATTGTATATCCTTTACCTGGAGTTGTTCCTTTTGGATAATTAATAGGTCTTAAGATTCTATCTGAACCTTCTAGATATGTGTATATTTCTTTCTTGTCCCAAATATGATTTCCACTTGTTATGACATCTATTTTTTTATCAAAAAACTCATCTGCTATTTTAGTTGTAATACCAAATCCTCCCGCAGCATTTTCTCCATTTACAACTATAAAATCGTACTTATCTCTCATTTTCTCAAGATATGCATATAAAGTTTTTCTTCCTGGATTTCCAACCACATCTCCAACTACTAATACTTTCATAATATTCTCTCTTTCTGTTTTACTTTTATTATTCTTAATTTAAAAATTTATACTTTTATTTAAAACCTTAATAATTATATCATTTTTTCCATTAAAATAAAAGTTACATAACTAAATCTCAAAATAATTTTTCTATAAAAGAAAACGGTATGGAAAATCCACACCGTTTGTATCTGCCTTGACAGTTTATTTTCTATTTTGCATATTCTGTAGCTCTTGTTTCTCTTAAGATTGTAACTTTTATTTGTCCAGGATACTGCATAGTTTCCTCTATTTTTTTAGCTACATCTCTTGCCATTACAGCTGCTTCATCATCACTTACAACATCAGGATTAATTATGATTCTTATTTCTCTTCCTGCTTGAATTGCATAAGAAGATTCAACTCCTTTAAATGATTTAGCAATTTCTTCAAGAGAAGCAAGTCTCTTTAAGTAAGATGATAATGTTTCCATTCTTGCTCCAGGTCTTGATGCTGATACAGCATCTGCTGCTTGTACAAGAACTGATTCTACAGTAGAATATTCTACTTCATTATGGTGAGCCATTACAGCATTTATTACATCTTCATGTTCTCCAAATTTCTTTAAGAACTCTCCTCCTATAAGAGCATGTGAAGACTCTATTTCGTGATCTAAGACCTTACCTATATCGTGTAAAAGTCCTCCTCTTTTAGCAAGCTGAGCATCTGCTCCAAGTTCTGCTGCAAGATTAGCTGCAAGCCTTGCAACTTCTATTGAGTGAACAAGTACATTTTGACCGTAGCTTGTTCTGTATTTTAATCTTCCAAGTGTTTTTACTATTTCTGGATGCATTCCTTGAATTCCAACTTCTATTAAAGCTTGTTCTCCTGCTTCAAGGATATCTTTTTCTATTTCTTTTCTTGATTTATTTACAAGTTCTTCAATTTTTCCAGGATGAATTCTTCCATCTGAAATAAGTTTTTCAATGGCTCTTCTTGCCACTTCTCTTTTTACTCCGTCATAACTTGATAAAACTACTGCTTCAGGAGTATCATCAATTATGATATCTACACCAGTAAGAGATTCTATAGTTCTTATATTTCTTCCTTCTCTACCAATTATTCTTCCTTTCATCTCATCATTAGGAAGATTTACAACTGTTACTGTTGAGTCTACAACATATTCAGAAGCAGCTTTTCCTATTACTGTTGAAAGGATTCTTTTTGAAATATCTTCTTTTGTTTCTTTTAGTTTTGCCTCAAACTCTCTTATTGCAACTGCTGTTTCATGTGTAAGACTATCTCTTAATTTAGAAATCAGCATTTCTTTTGCTTCAGACTTAGATAATTCTGATATTCTTTCAAGTTCAACTTCTTGTTTTTCTATAAGAACTTGAACTTCTTCTGTTTTCTTTTCAAGTTCTTCTCTTGATTTTTCAAGTTCTATTGTTTTAGCTTCTATTTTTTCAAGTTTATTATCAACACTTTCTTCTTTTCTAGTAAGTCTTAATTCTTTTTGTAAAACTTCATTTTTAGCTATTTTTATTTCTTTTTCTGCTTCTTCTTTCATTTGATAAACTGTTTCTTTAGCTTTAAGTTCTATATCTTTTTTAAGAATTATTGCTTCTGATTCAGCATTTTTTATTATTTCTTTCGCTTTTATTTTAGCTTTTAATTTTTCATCTTCTGTATCTCTAAGTTCTTGTATTTTTTTATCTATAACAGACTTCTTGTACAGCATTGCAAATACTATACAGAATCCGATTACTGCAAATCCTATTCCTATCATATAATTCATACCATATCCATCCTTATTTAAATTTTATTATAGCTTTCTACTGCTTCTTCTTCACTCTCATATATTTCAAATATTTCATCAAGACCTATCATTTCAAATATTCCTTTAATGTGGTCATTTAATTTCACAAGTTTAATATCTCCACCCATATCTTTAACTAGTTTTAGTTTTCCTCTTAAAATTCCCATAGCTAAACTGTTAATATGTACAAGATTTTCAAAATCTATAACAAAATATTTTGTTCCATTTTCCATTTCTTTTGTGATTTTATCTTTAAGTCTTGGAGCAACAAGTGCATCTAGTTCCCCTTCAACTTTCATTATTACAACATCACCATTTCTTGTTTCTATTATATCAAAATTTGTATCCATAATGTTTTAACAAACCTCCTTTATTTTTTTCTCCACCTTAAATTTTGTTCCGTTTACTTTTTTCTCAATTTTGAAGCTATCTGACATACTTCGTGCAATACGAAGTCCCATTCCTCCTTCTTCTTTACTCATTTTACTTTCATCAAATCCAACACCGTTATCTTCAACCACAAGTTTTATAACACTTCCCTCTTTTTCTATAGTTATTATAAGCTCTCCTGGCTGGTACTGATAACCATGCTCTACAACATTAGTTGCCAGTTCATCTGTAATGGTCAGAATCTCCATTATATTTCGTTCTTCTACTTTATGAAGAGTTAAATAAGTTCTGATTAATGTTCTGATAACAGAAAGATTTTCTAAAGCTGAAGAAAGGAGAATTTTTATCTCATTCTTATTCAAAATATCACCTTCCATCTTTAATTTCTATTATACTCCATTTTTTATTACTCAACTTATAAGTAAACTGAAAATACTGAACCTGATCTCTGAATATCACAGCAACTGTATTAACAGCTGTGTTTTTATGAAATTTTGGTTTTGAAGTCATTATTCTCATCTTTGAAAAATCTATTTTTACAAGTTCTGAGATAATTTTTCTATTTACAAAACTATCATTAAAATACATTTCAATATTTTCAAAATTATTGCTTTTTAATTGAGATTTAAGATTTTTAATTAGATTTTCCAAATCTGATTTTTCTTTTATTCTCTCCTGCAATAAAATTTTATATTTTTCTGCAATTTTGTTTTCATCAGAGTTTACATTGCTGTTAAGCATAAGATTAAGTTTCTCTAATTCCCAGTTGTTTAAAAGTATTTCATATTTTTTTTCTGTATTTATTTCAGATTTTTTTATATTGGAACATGAAATAAATAACATCAGAGTCAGCAGAATTATTATTTTATTTTTCATAAATTCTCCTACAAACCTTTGATTTATGATACCATAAGAAATCTATTTTATCAAGTTAATTCTTGTTAAACACCTATTGAATAATGCTCTATTATAGATTTTAATATATCATTTTCCGATTGATTTTCCAAATCAAACCACAAATATCCATCATCATTATTAAACCATGTCATTTGTCTTTTGGCATATCTTCTAGAATCTCTTTTTATAAATTCCACAGCCCTTTCAAGAGTTATTTTTCCTTCTATATAATCTATCAGCTGGGTATATCCTATGATATTAATTTTTCTTAGAGTTTCAGAGCCATATTTTTTATAAAGATTTTCCACTTCATAAAGAAGTCCATCTTCCATCATTATATCAACTCTTTTATCTATTCTTTGATAAAGAATTTCTCTATCTCTTGTAAGACAAACTTTTAAAAAATCATAGTTATTATTTTTTATATTCTGCTTTGAAAGAGCTGAAAATTTTTCTCCAGTCATAAGGCATACTTCCACAGCCCTTTCAACTCTTTTTTTATTATTCATATGAATTGTTTCTGCTGCTTCAATATCTAATTCTTTAAGTTTTTCATAAAGTTCTTCTGCTGAAAGATTCATAAGTTTTTCACGAAGCTCAGGATTGCTTTCAGGAAGAGCAGAAAGTCCATTTACAACAGAATTGATATAAAGTCCTGTCCCTCCTGTAAGAATAACTGCTTTTCCCTCTTTTTCCTTTTCAGCTAATATTTTATCAACTGCTCTTTGGTATTCTCCAACACTATATTTTTCAATAGGAGGGACTACATCAAGCATGTAATGTTTTATTCCCTTCATCTCTTCTTCTCTTATTTTTGCAGTTCCAATGTTCATTTCTCTATAGACTTGAGCTGAATCACAAGAAATTATATCTGCATTTAAAAGTTTGGCAAGCTTAAGGGACAGGTCTGTTTTTCCTACTCCTGTAGGTCCTGCTAAAACTATTCCTTTCATAAAACACTCCTATCCTATTCAACGAAATCAAATTCAACATCAACTATTCTTATTGTATCTCCGTCTTCAACTCCTGCATTTCTAAGAGCTTGTTCCATTCCAAGATTTTTAAGCATATGAACAAATGTTATTACTGATTCTTCATCATAAGTTATTACATATTTTGAAAGTATTCCATCTATCATAGCACCTTCAACATTGTATACACCATCTTCATCTTGAGTAATAACAAAATCTGGTTTATCACTCTTTTGAGATTTAATAACATCAAGAACATCTTCTTCCTCTTCAAGAGGCTGTCTTTCAATACTTTCAAGAATCTGCCATGTGTCATTTATAACTTCTTTTATTCCATCCTGAAGAATTACTGATATAGGATATACTTTAGCACCTTTTTCTTCTACATATGCTTTAAATTCTTCATATTTTTCCATATCCCATAATAAGTCCATTTTATTGGCAAGAACTATTTGTTTTTTCTCAGCAAGTTTTGAACTGAATTTTCTTAACTCTTCATTAATTTTATTATAATCATCAATAGGATCTCTTCCTTCTACTCCAGACACATCTACAATATGATATATCATCTTACATCTTTCTATATGTCTTAAGAATTTATCTCCAAGCCCTACACCTTCACTAGCTCCTTCAATTAAACCAGGAATATCTGCTATGACAAATGATTTTCCTTCTGCTACTCTTATTACACCAAGTTTTGGTTCAAGAGTTGTAAAATGATATGCTCCTACTTTTGATTTTGCTGCAGAAACAATATTTATAAAGCTTGATTTTCCTACTGATGGATATCCAACAAGAGCTACATCTGCAAGAAGTTTAAGTTCAAGTTTTACTCTTACTTCTGCTCCCTCTCTTCCTTTTCCTGCCATTTTAGGAGCTTTTCTTACAGAGTTTTTGAAACGCTCATTTCCAGCTCCTCCTTTTCCTCCTCTTAAAAATACTCTTTCTACATTAGGAACATTTATATCAAGAAGAAGTTTTCCACTTTCAGCATCTCTTACCTGTGTTCCTACAGGAACTTTTATTACAAGATTTTCTCCTGTTTTACCAAAGCATCTCTTTTTTGCTCCATTTTCTCCATTTTGTGCTGCAAATTTCTTTTTAAATTTAAAGTCAACAAGAGTATTTATATTAGGATCTCCCACAAATATAACATCTCCTCCGTTTCCTCCATCACCACCGTCCGGACCTCCGAACTGAATATATTTTTCTCTTCTGAAAGTGGCTGCTCCATCGCCTCCATTTCCTGCTTTTACAGTGATTACTACCTCATCTATAAACATTATACTCTCCTTATTTTTATAATTTTTATTTTTTTATATATAAATAGGCAGAAGTGCCTCATAATATTATATCATTTTTTAATATTTATAGATATATTTTTTTAATTAAAAAAGGACAGCTTTTACACTGTCCTTAAAAATTTATATTACTTTTTATTTTTCTAAAGTAGGTTCAACATGTCCGTAGTTTCCATTTCTTTTCTTGTAAACTACATTCATTTCTTCTGTATCGCAGTTAAAGAATACATAGAAGTCTTTTCCTAATGCTTCCATCTGAAGAATTGCTTCTTCTAAATTCATAGGTTTAGCTTCAAGAGCAACTTTTACAACTTTTTTAGTTGCTTCTGATGATACTGTGTTAGTAGCAGGATCAAATTTAAGACTTCTATGAGACACAACATCTTTATTATCTCTTAATTTTTCTTTATATTTTTTAATTTGTCCTTCAAGTACATTTGCAGCTTTATCTATGGCAACATATAAATCACTTTCTGTTGATACTGCTTTTAGTATATTTCCATTAGCGTTTGCTATTACTTCCGCTGTATGAGATGGTCCTTTCTTTAATTTAACTGCAGATAAAGTAACTGTAATATCTCCTAAATTATCAAAATATTTGTCCAGTTTCTCCATCTTTTTGATTGCATAATCATTAATCGGATCTGTTATTACTAAGTGTCTTCCTAATACTGTAATTTTCATAAAACATCACTCCTTGGTCACTGTCAGTTAAACCTGAAAGTATTTCTTGTGTTACTTTTATATTCGTTGTTTATTTAAAATTTCCTTTTTTTTATAAAAAAATTTTTTTATTTATATAAAAAACTAGAAATTCTAATAAATTTTCAGAACAAACAAAGCCATAAACAAAAAAATTTTATTTATTAAATTTCCTGAGTTTTTCCTTCTAAAAAAAGCTTTCCTCCCTTAAGATAGTATTTTTTATCAGTAATATTTGAAAGTTCTCTTGAGTGTGTAACAACTATTATTGTTTGCTTCTTCTCAACATTTATTTTTTTAAAAAGATTATGAATATTATTACTTGTTTCTTCATCTAAATTTCCTGTAGGTTCATCTGCCAGAAGAATTTCAGGATCATTTATAAGAGCCCTTGATATTGCCGCTCTTTGTTTTTCTCCTCCTGAAAGTTCACTTGGTTTATGATAAAATCTATTTTCAAGTCCAACTTCTTTTAAAAGTCTTTTTGCTTTTTCCTCTGTTTCTTTTTTATCTCCTCCTTTTAAAAGGGCTGGTAGCATTACATTTTCCAATGCTGTAAATTCAGGAAGAAGATAATGAAACTGAAAAACAAAACCTATTTTTTTATTTTTTATCTCATCTACATTTTCAGAATTTTTTCTGTCTATTTGTTTTTCTTCTATAAATATTTCTCCACTATCAATGGAATCAAGCATTCCTATTACATTCAAAAGTGTTGATTTTCCTGATCCTGATTTTCCTAAAATAGAGATAAACTCTCCCTCTTCCACTTTTAAATCTAAATCTTTTAATATATGAATATTTTCTGTTTTCCCTTTATAAATCTTATTTATTTTTTTCAGCTCCAAAGCTGTTCTACTCATGTCTTAACGCCTCCATTGTCTCCATTTTTCCTGCTCTATATGCTGGAAAGACACTTGATAAAAATATAATACCTATATTCACACATATAATTGTTATTATCTCTTTCATAGATAACTCCACAGGTATTTTAGTAAGATAATAAATATTAGTTATTCCTGATATAGAATAATTTTCTACATACCATAAAGTTCCTAGAGACAATAAAGTTCCTACACATATTCCTATCCCTCCTAAAGTCATTCCTTCTAGAAGAAATATTCTCATTATTGTTTTTTTAGAAAATCCCATAGCCCTCATTATTCCTATATCTTTTATTTTTTCTCTTACGAGCATATTCATTATTACCCAAACAACAAATCCTGCTATTATAACAATAAGAGAGAATACTACTATCATAACAGTTTTTTCAAGAGCAAGAGCTGAAAGAAGATTTCTGTTCTGGTCTCCCCATGTTCTGCTTAAAAAACCATATTTTTCAAATATTTTATCTGCTATTTCTTCTGCTCTGTATGGATTATTCAATGTAACTTCAAGACTTGTAACATCATTTTTATCAAGATACATTAAATATTGTGCTGTTGCAAGAGGAATTATTACCATATTTACATCATAATCATAATATCCACTTTCAAAAACTCCACCTATCACTAAAGGGAGTTCTTGATTTTCTGCAGAAACAAGAGTTATTTTATCGCCAATTTGTGCTCCAAGCTGATTATATAACTCTTTTCCAATAAGAATTATATTTTTCTTTTCAGAATCCATTTTTCCATAAACAATTTTTTCACTAAGATTAAGCCCTTTTTCTGCTTTTTTAAAATCAATTCCATCTACTTTTACTCCAGATACATGAGTTCCATAAATTCCTGTATATTTTATTATTCCTTGTGTTGACACTTTAGGAATTACACCTTTTACTCCATCAAGTTTTTCAATTTTTTCTACAAGTTGTTTATAATTATCTTCTCTTTCAATATTTGCAACTGAAACATGACTTCCCATTGAAAGAATACTATTTATCATATTTTTATCAAGCCCATTAGCTATCCCTATTGACACCATAAGAACCGTTATACCAATTGTTATCCCTAGTATTCCTATAAGGCTTTGTTTTTTCTTTTCAAGTATATGTTTTTTAGCTATAAAAAATTCAAGCATTTTTGCTCCTCTCTCTTATTTTTTTATCTTTCGTATAGTATATCATAGTTCTTTAAAAACAAAAGTAGATTTTCTTTATATAATATAAAAAAGCTGAAAATAAATTCCAAAAGAACCTATCTTCAGCTTATATTAATTTTAATGATTTTCTTGTTCTTTAAGACTTTCCTTATATGCTTCAACAGCATCCCAACCGTTTATTCTTAAGAAAAGAGCTCCTGTTTTTGGATCTATAAGAAGTCCATGAACTGCTACATCTTTAGGCATTAAAGGGTGATTTCTTACTTTTTCTACACTTTCAATAAGAGAAATTTCAACAGAATCAAAACCATAAAGCCATTTATTTACTTTTATTCCTGCATTGCTTAAAGTATCAATCGTATTTTTTGAAATTCCTCTGTCCAGCATTTTTTGAATAGTTTTACTTGGATCTATTCCACTCATTCCACAATGAAAATGCCCAACAATATAAACTTCTTTTACATCAAATTCATAAACACAAACTATAATGCTTCTCATAGCACTTCCAAAAGGATGAACTATAACTCCCCCAGCATTTTTTATAAATTTTGCATCTCCATTTCTTACATTCATAGCTTTAGGAAGAAGTTCTGTAAGTCTTGTATCCATACATGAAACCACTACCATTTTTTTATCAGGATACTTTGTTGTATCAAAAGCTTCATATTCTTTATTCTCTACAAACTTTTTGTTAAATGTCAGTATCTCCTCTAAATTTTTATTTTTTTCAACCAAATCAAACACCTGCCTTTTTACTTATTTTTATGATTTTGTTATAAAAAATTATTTTTTGTTCTTTAAAAGTATTATTCTTCTCTTTCTGGTATTAATATTACTTGAATGAAGTCAGTTTTGTCAATCATTTTTTTAAAGAAAGGTCTTAAATTATCTTCTTTCATTTTTTCTTCAAAAACTTTAGGAGAGTAAGGCTCGTAATTTTCTCCTTTTTTTAATTTTTTATCCAAATAGTTAAACCAATAACTATTTTGTTTCTGACTGTCTTCATATACAATTTTATAATTTTTTATCACACTTTCAAGTGAAGATTTTTTTATTTCACCATTTATTAGATTTTCAACTTCTTTTTTCACTGCTGCAATAATTTCTTCTAATCTTTTAGGATCAGTTGAGAATCTTATTTGAAGATATCCGTTTTCATTTCTGCTTATAAAAACACTTGGAGAAATTCCATATACTCCCCCTAGCTTTTCTCTTACTTCATCTATAAGATTTATTCTCAAGACATCTTCAAAAGTTTGTGCCATATATGCATTTTCCTGAGAATATTCTGCTTTAATCGGATAATAAAGAGAAACTTTTACTTTCTTATCCACACCTTTAATAACTGTTTCTTTAACTTCTTTTTCAGGATATTTTATATCAAGAAATTGTTTTTCCTCTTTATCTTTTTCTATATTATTCACAGGAAGTGAAGCAAAATATTTTTCAAGTATTTCTTTCGCTTCCTTTTCATTTATAGAGCCTAATATAATTCCTTTAAATCCATCAAAATTAGAGAATTTATTGTTATACTCCTCTTTCATTTTTTCAATAGATATTTTATTTAAGTCTTCTGTTGTAATCATTCTCTTTCTTATATCATTTTTAAAAAAGATTTCTGTTATTTTGTCTGAATACATAGCTGCAGGAGAATTTTTTCTATTTTCAAGCATTTCTTTTACACTAGCTGTCATATATTTGTACGCTTCTTCAGATAGTTTTGGCTCTCTTGCTGTATAGTAAAAATAATCAAGAGCTGTTTCTAAATCTTTTTCATTTGATACGACTACAAATCCCTGTTCAAAATCATTTATATAGGTTTGAACAAAAAATTCTTTTCCTTTCATAAATCTTTCAATATCTTTATATTCAATATTTCCTGCTCCTGATTGATCTATAAGGTCTGTTGCAAATTTTGAATTAAGATACATAGTATCATTATCCTTTAGACTTCCTTCTCTCTTAAACAGTTTTATATAAATTTTATCTTTTTCAAAATCTGTTTTTTTATATAAAAATTCTATTCCATTTGAAAGTTTTATTTTTTTATAATTTTCAAATTCCTGAATTTCATTTATTTTACCTTTTTCTATTTGAGGCTTTTTAAGAATTAAATTAAAATTTTGCTCTTCTCTTTTTAAAACAGGTTTGTCTTTTGCTTTAAGAATAATATTTTTAAGTTCTATTTCATTTGGGACTTTTATATTTTTATCTTCAGGAGCAAAAAGAATTATAGAATGTTTATCTTTATAAAACTTTTCGGCTCTCTTTTTTATATCTTCAGCTGTTATGTTTTTAGAAAATTCATTATAATATTCAAGAATTTGATAGGCATCTGCAAAAATATTTCCTTTTAAGAAAACTTCTCTTATATTTGAAATTAGTTCTTCATTTTCTAAGCTGTCTCTATTTTTTAAAGCATCTTCAAAAATACTTTTTAAATTTTCTTTTTCAAGATTAAGCTCTTCTTGAGAAACACCATTTACTGCAAAATCTTTTATAATTCCTATTGAAGTTTCTATTCCTTCTTGAATTTTATTTTTATTAAGAACTGCAAAAAAGGTATTAAGTCTATCTTTTGAAAGTTCCATATCATAATATCCACCTTCATAAATAAAATTTTCCCCTTTTTTGATTTCATCATTTATCTTGTTTGAAACAAGAAGTTTGAAAAGAATATTTTCAAAATAATCCTTTACTTTTTCTTCATTATTAATAAAAGAATAATCTTCTCTTCCTGTTATTTCAAGAAGAACATAAGTAAGTTCTTTGTCTTTAAATATTACATATCTATTATCAAGCTCTTTAAGTCTGTATTCCTCTCTTGGAATAAATTTTCTTGTTTCGTTATAATCAAAATATTTTTTTATAATATTTTCAGCATAAGGAACATCAATATCTCCCACCATAACAACAGCCATATTTTCTGGATGATACCATCTGTCATAATATCTTTTTAAAACATCTCTTTTTGTTCCTGATATTATATTCATATCACCAATAGGAAACCTTTTTCCATATCTTGAATCATCAAAAAGCTCTTTCTGAAAAACTTTAAGTATTCTTTCTGAAAGTCCTTGTCCTAATCTCCATTCTTCTTTTACAATATCTTTTTCACTGTCTATATCCTCCTGCTTAAAAGTAGGTTTTAAAGTCATTTCTTTTAAAACTTCTATTCCTTTTTCAAATTTTTCTTTATCATCTGTAGGAATCTGAATTTTATAAACAGTTTCATCAAAGCCTGTATGGGCATTAAGGTCTCCTCCAAAGTTAAGTCCTATTGATTGATAATACTTTACCACTTCATTTCTGCTATATTTCTCTGTACCATTAAAGCAAAGATGTTCTATAAGATGCGCCATTCCAAGTTGATCATCGTCTTCCTGAAGAGAACCTGCTTTTACAAGTACATTTACCGATACTCTGTTCTCAGGCATTTTATTTTTATAAATGTAATATGTCATTCCATTTTGTAATTTTCCTATTACAAGTTCTTTAGGATTTTCTACTTTTAGCTGTCCAAAACTTACAATAAATATAAGTAAGAATAAAAAAGCTGATATTTTTTTTCTTATGTTCATTTTTTCCTCCGTTTCATAAATCATGCATTTTTATAAAAACTTTTAATTTTTATTTCTTACCACTTGTTATATAAAAATTATAACTTTACTGTTTACAAAAGTCAAAAATATTAAATTTTTTCTTAAAACAGAATTTTTTTGCCTAAAACAGCAGTTAATATGATATACTATAATCCTAATAATTTAGATTAAAATATATATCAGGAGGATTACTTTGAAATTTTTTAATAAAAAAACTTTTATCACTATTCTTTCTATAATAGCTATCTCTTTAACTGCTGCATCTTGCAGAAACAGCAGTGGAGAATCAATCCCTGCAGAAAAAGTTGAAGTTTCTGTTCCTGCAGAAAAAATTCCACCAAAAGAATTTTTATACACAACAAAATTAAAAACAACTGTACTAGACTCCCCTGAAACTAAAAAAATTATTGATACATTAGGACAAAATACAAGAGTTCTTGTTACAGAAAGAAAAGATATAGAAATCATAAAAGAAAATAAAAATGAAGTTCAAAAAGGAAATACAAATAAAGTTATTCCTGCGAAACCTAAAAAAGTTGAAAAGCCTTTTGTCAATGATGATGAAAAGGTAAAAATAATTTTTACTGAAAAAACTGAAATTTCTAAGAAAGAAGAAGTTTCTCTTCCAGAAAATAATTTACAAGAGCCTAAAGAATATGAACATTGGGTTCATGTGAAATACAGAAAAGACTTAAAAGAAAAAGATGGATGGATTTTGGAAAAAAATCTTCATTCAGATGCATTAAAAAATCTTCCAAAATCATGGAAAGGAATGCAGCTTAATAATTTCCCAGAAAAAGTTGAATTTCCAGATAATCCAAGAATTGATGTAAAAGGAGTTTATCTTACTGTTTATTCTGCTTCTTCAGAAAGAAAACTTGATTCTCTTATTCAGCTTGCAAAAGAAACAAATATAAATGCTTTTGTAATTGATGTAAAAGATGATGGTGGACAACTTCTTTGGAAAATGGATGATTCTATTTTAAAATATAATCCTAAAGCCTTTTCAAAAGTTTATATTAAAGATATAAATTCTTTTATAAAAAAATTAAAAGAAAATAATATTTATACTATTGCAAGAATTGTATCTTTTAAAGATCCTGTATATGCAAAGCAAAATCCTGATAAAGCAATTATTGAAAAGAAAACAGGAAAACCTTTTATGAATAAAGATGGCATAATTTGGGTTTCTCCTCATGATAAAAATCTTTGGGAATATAATATTGCTGTTGCAAAAGAAGCTGCTAAAGTAGGATTTAATGAAATTCAGTTTGACTATGTAAGATTTCCTGCATCAAATGGCGGAAAACTTGATGCATATCTTGATTACAGAAATCCTGAAAATGATTCAAAGCCTGTTACAATTCAAAAATATCTAAAATATGCATGGGAAGAACTTACTCCTCTTCATGTTTATATAAATGCAGATATTTATGGTCAAATAGGAACTTTCAGAGATGATATGGGACTTGGACAATATTGGGAAGCTATAAGTGGATATGTTCATTATATTTCTCCTATGATGTATCCAAGCCATTATATAAATGGAGCATATGGAATTTCTGTTCCTGATGCAGAACCTTATAAAACTATTTATTACTGTACTCTTGATTCTGTAAATAGAAATGAAAACATAGATAATCCTGCTGAGATTAGACCATGGATACAAGATTTTACAGCAAGATGGGTTAAAGGTCATATAACTTATGATGTAAAAGAAATAAATGCACAAATAAAAGCCTTAGAAGATTTAGGAATTCACCAATATCTTTTATGGAGTCCTAGCAACAGATATCATATGGAAAAAATAAAAAAATAAAATTATATAAATACTGAACTTTAATTTTTAAAACAGAACATAATAAAAAAAAGAGAGCAGACCTCTCTTTTTTTATTTTAATCTTATGTTTTTTATGATATAATTATCTCTGACTTATAGAACGGAGTTGATTTTTTGGAAGGAATTATTAATGTTAATAAACCAAAAGGCATAACATCCTTTGATGTTATCAGAAAACTCAGAAAAATTTTATCTCTGAGAAAAATAGGACACACAGGTACTCTTGATCCTATGGCAGAAGGAGTTCTTCTTGTCTGTGTAGGAAAAGCAACAAAACTTGCTCAAGATATTGAAGCTTCTTCAAAAGAATATATTGCTGGTTTTGAACTTGGATATAAAACTGATACATATGATACAGAAGGTACTGTAACAGATAAATCAGAAGTTTTTTCTGTAAGTTCAGAAAAATTTACAGAAGTTTTAAAAAAGTTTACAGGACATATAAAGCAAGTTCCTCCTATGTATTCTGCTATAAAAATTAATGGCCAAAAACTTTATGATCTTGCAAGAAAAGGAGAAATCATTGAACGGGAAGCAAGAGATGTCTTCATTGAAAATATTGAAGTCTTAGAGTTTGATGGAAAAAAAGGGCTTCTGAAGTGTAAAGTTTCAAAAGGAACATATATTCGTTCTCTTATATATGATATTGGGGAAGAACTTAAAACTTTTGCAGTTATGACTTCACTTGTAAGAACAAAAGTAGGAGTAAAAACTATTGAAGATAGTTTTACTCTTGATGAAATTGAAACTTTGAAACATGAAGGAAATACAGATTTTATCACTTCTATTGAAAATTATTTTACTTATCCAAAAATCACTATTTCAGGAGAAAAAAATCATACACTTTTTTTAAATGGCAATACTCTTATCTTTAATGGAAATGATGGTATGTATAGAGTTTATTATGATAACCATTTTCTAGGGCTTGCCTCTTTAAAGAATAATCGTTTAAAAGGATATAAATATTATTAATTATATAATAAGGAAGGAATATTTTATGAAAATTAAAAACATCGCAATTATTGCCCATGTTGACCACGGTAAGACAACTCTTGTTGACTGTCTTTTAAGACAAGCTGGGGTATTCGGGGCACATGAATTGGAAAAAGTTAGTGACAGAGTAATGGACTCAAATGATATTGAGCGTGAAAGAGGAATTACAATTTTCTCTAAAAATGCTTCTGTTAAATACAAAGATTATAAAATCAATATCGTAGACACTCCAGGGCATGCTGACTTTGGTGGAGAAGTACAAAGAATAATGAAAATGGTTGATTCTGTTATTCTTCTTGTTGACGCTTTTGAAGGACCTATGCCTCAAACAAAATATGTTCTTAAAAAAGCACTTGAACAAGGACACAGACCAATCGTTGTTGTCAATAAAGTTGACAGACCAAATGCAAGACCAGAAGAAGTTTTATACATGGTATACGACCTATTCTTAGAACTTAATGCTAATGAACATCAGCTTGAGTTCCCTGTTTTATATGCTTCTGGAAAAGGAGGTTTTGCTAAAAAAGAACTAGATGATCCTAGTGAAAATATGGTTCCTCTTTTTGAAACTATATTAAGTGAAGTTGATGATCCTGAAGGAGATGAAAATAAACCTCTTCAATTCCTTATCACTAATATAGAATACGATAACTATGTTGGACAACTTGCTGTAGGTAAAATTCATAACGGAAAAATAAGAAAAAATCAAGAAGTTATGTTAATAAAAAGAGATGGAAAAATGATAAAAGGAAAAGTTTCTCTTCTTTATGGTTACGAAGGACTTAACAGAGTTGAGATTCCTGAAGCTACAACTGGAGAAATCATTTCTATTGCAGGACTTTCAGGACTTGATATCGGAGAAACTATTGCTGATGTTAATGATCCGCAAGCACTTCCATTAATAAGTATTGATGAACCTACACTTGCTATGACTTTTATGGTAAATAACTCTCCTTTTGCAGGAAAAGATGGAAAATATATCACATCAAGAAATATTTGGGACAGACTTCAAAAAGAACTTCAAAAAAATGTAAGTATGAGAGTAGAAGCTACTGACTCTCCTGATGCCTTTACAGTAAAAGGAAGAGGAGAACTTCAATTATCTATACTTCTTGAAAACATGAGAAGAGAAGGATATGAAGTTCAAGTTTCAAAACCAAGAGTTATTTTTAAAGAAATTGATGGAAAAACTTATGAACCTGTTGAAATAGCTGTTGTAGATGTTGATGAAACATTTGCAGGAGTAGTTATTGAAAAGCTTGGAGGAAGAAAAGGAGAACTTATTTCTATGACTCCTGGACAAGATGGATATACTCGTCTTGAATTCAAAATTCCTTCAAGAGGTATTATCGGATACAGAAATGAATTCTTAACTGACACTAAAGGATCTGGAATATTAAACCATTCTTTCTATGATTTTGAACCATTCAAAGGACCAATTTCAGGAAGAAAGAAAGGTGTTCTTATCGCAACTGAAACAGGTGTTTCTGTTGCTTATGCCTTAAATGCTCTTCAAGATAGAGGAGAAATGTTTATAGATCCAGGAGTAAATGTTTATGAAGGAATGGTTGTTGGAGAACACAGTAAAGAAAATGACCTTGTTGTAAATGTATGTAAAACAAAAAAACTTACAAATACAAGAGCTGCTGGTTCTGATGATGCTGTAAAACTTGCTCCTCCAAGAAAACTTACTCTTGAACAAGCACTTGATTATATATCTGAAGATGAATATGTAGAAGTTACTCCTAACTTCATCAGATTAAGAAAGAAATATCTAACTGATAATGAAAGAAGAAGACATTTTAATAAAAATTAATTTGCTCTATTATTAATCAATCTATGGTAAAAATTTTAATTTTTCAGCAATAAGCCCGCTTAAAAGGTTGACAAACGGAGAAAAATCATATATCCTATATTTGCTGTTTAAATTAATTTTTATTTGTATAAATGTATAATTCAAAGTAATTTTAATATTTTAGGAAGGTGAAAAAAAATGGCATGTAGCAAAACTGTAGAAATAACAAATGAAACTGGTCTTCACACTAGACCTGGAAATGAATTTGTTAGTTTAGCAAAAACTTTCTCTTCAGCAATTGAAGTTGAAAATGAAGAAGGAAAAAGAGTTAAAGGAACTTCTCTTTTAAAACTTTTATCTTTAGGTATTAAAAAAGGAGCAAAAGTTACTGTTCACGCTGATGGTGCTGATGAAACTGAAGCTGTTGAAAAATTAGCAGAACTTCTTGCTAACTTAAAAGACTAATTAAACTCCAGAGAGGAATATTGTATACTCTATTCCTCTCTTTTTTTTCAAAGAATATTCTATTTTATTATAAAGGAAGGTATTTAACATGGGTAAAGTAATAAAAGGAATTCCTGCATCACCTGGAATTTCTGTTGGAAAAGTTTATTTATATAAAGAAAATGAACTTTTCATTGATACAAACGAAGCTAAAAACCTAGAAATAGAAAAGGATAAACTTCTTCGTGGAAGAGAAATGACTAAAGCACAACTTCTTGCGATTAGAGAAAAAACAGCTAAAAATTTAGGAGAGGATAAAGCTGCCATATTTGATGGACATATTACTCTTTTAGAAGATGAAGATCTTTTTGATGAAGTTATAGAACTTATAGAAGATGAAAACATCACTGCTGAATATGCTCTTGAGCAAGGAATAAATGGATACTGTGAAATGCTTGCAAATCTTGAAGATCCTTATTTAAGAGAAAGAGCAGCTGACTTAAAAGATATAGGAAAAAGATGGCTTTATAATGTAACAGGAACTGAAATAATTGATTTATCAAATCTGCCTAAAAATTCTGTTGTAATTACTAAAGATCTTACTCCATCTGATACTGCACAGCTTGATCTTGAAAATGTAATTGCCTTTGTAACTGAAATTGGAGGAAAAACTGCACATTCATCTATTATGGCAAGATCTCTTGAACTTCCTGCTGTTGTAGGAACTGGTTCTATATGCAGTGAGGCTTCTACAGGAATGGATATTATAGTTGATGCTATTGAAGGTATTGCTATTATCAATCCTGACGAAGAAGAATTGAAAATATACACAGCTAAAAGAGAAGAATATTTAGCTGAAAAAGAACTTTTAAAACAACTTAAAGATAAAGATGCTGTTTCAAAAGATGGTATCAAAGTAGGAGCATGGGCAAATATTGGATCTCCTAAAGATGTAGCCGGACTTTTAAGAAACGGTGCTCAAGGAATTGGACTTTACAGAACTGAATTCCTTTTCATGAATAATGACAGATTCCCAAGTGAAGAAGAACAGTTTGAAGCTTATAAAACTGTTGCTGAATCTCTTGAAGGAAAACCTGTAACTATAAGAACAATGGATATTGGAGGAGACAAATCTCTTCCATATATGGAACTTCCAAAAGAAGAAAATCCATTTTTAGGATGGAGAGCTTTAAGAGTTTGTCTTGACAGACCTGAAATATTAAAAACTCAATTCAGAGCTTTACTTAGAGCTTCTGCATTTGGATATATAAAAATCATGCTTCCTATGATTATATCTCTTGATGAAGTAAGAAAATCAAGAGCAATCTTAAAAGAATGTATGGAAGAATTAAGAGCTGAAGGAATTGCTTTTGATGAAAATATTCAGCTTGGAATAATGGTAGAAACTCCTGCTGTATGTTTTAGAGCAGCATCATTTGCAAAAGAGTGTGACTTCTTCTCAATAGGTACTAACGACTTAACACAATATACATTAGCTGTAGACAGAGGAAACGAACAGATATCTCACCTATACAACTCATATAACCCTGCTGTATTACAGGCAATAAAATGTGCCATCGACGGAGCTCATGCTGGAGGTATAACTATCTCTATGTGTGGAGAGTTTGCCGGTGATGAAAATGCTACTGCAATATTATTTGGAATGGGACTTGATGCTTTCTCTATGTCAGCTATTTCAGTTCCTAGAATTAAAAAAAATATCATGTCACTTGATAAAAAAGAATGTGAAAAATTAGTAGAAAGGGTTCTTGAGCAGACAACTGCTGAAGAAGTGTTAAAGACAGTAGCTGAGTTCAACAAAACAGTTTATGGAAAATAGTCTATAGTCCATAAGTACAAAATAAAAGAGGTGTGGGAAAAGCCCCCCTCTTTTATTTTGCATTTTTTTATAAATAAGAAAAAAAAATTCATTTTTATGAAAATTTATATTATACTATAGGAAAAAGAGTTAATTTCATTTTTAACAGAGGTGACAAAATGCATAAAAAAATAATGTTACAAGGTACAGGTTCATCTGTAGGAAAATCTATACTTACTGCAGGTCTGTGCAGAATTTTCGCTCAGGACGGATATAAAGTTGCTCCTTTTAAATCTCAGAATATGGCTCTTAATTCTTTTGTTGATATTGACGGAAAAGAAATGAGCAGGGCTCAAGTTGTTCAAGCAGAAGCATGCAATGTTGTTCCCCGTGTTTTTATGAATCCTATTCTTCTAAAACCTACGGGAGGAGAAGATTGCTCTCAAGTTATTCTTGAAGGAGTTCCTTTCAAAAATATGAGTGCACAGGAATATTATAGCAATTCTGAAAAATTTAAAAAAATTGCTCTTAAAAATTATAACAAACTAAAAAAAGAATTTGATATATGTGTTATGGAGGGAGCTGGAAGCCCTGCAGAAATAAATTTAAGAGATGTAGACCTTGTCAACATGGGAATGGCCGAACTTGTAAATGCTCCTGTAGTTCTTATAGGAGATATTGAAAGAGGAGGAGTTTTTGCTTCAATATATGGAACAATAATGCTTCTTGATCCCCCTGACAGAAATAGGATAAAAGGATATATCATAAATAAATTCAGAGGAGATGAATCTCTTCTTGAAAAAGGTATAGCACAAATGGATGCTGCTTTAAAGAAACATGGAATTGATGTTCCTTGTTTAGGAATTATTCCTTTTACTAAAATAAATCTTGAAAAAGAAGATAGTTATACATACGATTCTCTTTCATCTCATTCTCATGAAAAAGATATTAATATAGCTGTCATAAAATTTGACAAACTTTCAAATTCTACTGATTTCACATCACTTCTTATGTATGATGATGTAAATTTACAATATATTGAAACAGCAGATCAGCTAAATGATACTTTTGATATAATTATTCTGCCTGGAAGTAAAAATGCTATTTATGATTTCAGCCTTATAAAAGAAAGAAAAATAGCACAAAAAATAAAAGAACTTGCTGATATGGGAAAAATAATTATAGGTATACATAGTGGATTCCAAATGCTTGGAAAAAGCATTAAAGATTTAGAGCAAGTTGAAAGTTCATATCTTAAAATTGAAGCTCTTGGTCTTCTTGATATTACTACAAAAATGGAAAGTAAAAAATATACACAGCAAGTAAATAAAGTTCTTCAAAACTGTACTGGAATACTTAAAGGATTTAATGGAATGAAAATAAATGGTTATGAAATTCATCAGGGAGTTACTACAGGAGATAATAGTTGTTCTGTTGTAGAAGATGGTGGTTTTAGTCTTGTATGCCGTGATAATATTATAGGAACATATATACATGGTATTTTTGATTCACCTAAATTTACAAGAAAACTTTTAAATAAAATAAGAACAGATAAAGGTCTTTCTCCTCTTTTTGATTTTATGAGCCTTGAAACATATAAAGAAAAAGAATATAAAAGACTTGCTAAAATTATGAGAACACATCTTGACATGGATAAAATATATTCTATTTTAAAATAAAAGTTTTTTATTTTTTCTATCTATATTTATAGATAATTTATAAAGAAAAAATTCCGAGATTTTTGTCTCGGAATTTTTTTGGAAATTTATTTAAAAATTTATGCACTTTTCTTGCTTACTTGTATTTCAGTATCTAAAAATAATTTCTCTAAATATTTTAAAGTTCTATCTATATTATTGCTTTTTAAAGATACTTTTTTATCTCCATATAAAAATTCTATACTGAAAATACCATTACTTTCATGTATGTCACATACTAAAACCATATTTCCTATGAACATATTCCATTTTTTATCTTTTATTAGTATTTTCATATTATTACCTCCATAAAATATCTATTAATATCACTGACAGGTTATCTTTTTTTATATATACCCATTATAATATTCTTACCTATATTTGTCAATAGATTTTTTATTTTGTTGCATTCTATTAAAATTTATAGTACAATTAACTATGAATAGATGTAAGGAGGCATAGTATGGACTTTATTACTTTTTTGAAATCAAGAAGAGAACAACTTGGATACAGTCAAAATAAATTTTCTAAACTTGTTAATATAACTCAATCATATTTTAATTCTATAGAAAGAGGAGAGGTAAAAAATCCACCAAGCAGAGAAGTTTTAGAAAGAATTGCTGAAGGACTTGAGCTTAATTCAGAAGAGAAAAAACAAATGTTTTATCTTGCTGCTATTGAAAGAACTCCTCAAGTAATACTTGATACTCTAAATGAGCTTGAAGAAGAACTAAAACTTAAAACAAAAAATAATATGCAAGATTTTCTTGGAAATTCTGAAAATGCAATACCACTTTTTGAAAGAATTTCTGCAGGGCCTGGAGCTTTCAGTGATGATGAAATCACAGATTATATTGTCCTTCCAGGTTTAAAAAACAGTAGCAGTCTTTTTGCTGTAAATGTTGTGGGAGATTCTATGGAACCAACAATAAAAGATGGCTCTATTATAATATGTAAAAAAAATATTGAAATCAGAAATGGAGAAATAGGGGCATTTTTTATTGATGATCAAGCTTATGTAAAAAGATTAAAAATTACTAAAAATTATATTGCTCTTATAAGTGACAACCCTAATTATGCGCCTATTTATATAGGGCCTGGAGAAAATTTCCATGCAGTTGGAAAAGTTATTAAAGTTCTAAGTGATATTTAGAAAACAAAAAAGCTAGGATATTTTAAAGTATTCCTAGCCTTTTTTATTCTATATTATTTAAAAAATATTATTCCTGCATTTCTGTAAGTGTTTTTATCTCTTCTAAAAGAGTGAAATCTTTCATTTTTAAATGTACATTCATCTGAAACAACTATATTTTCAGATAAGATTCCATTTTTTATAAGATTTAATCTATTAAACTCTGTATTGTCAAAATGCCATTTATTATCTTCTTTAAAAAATTTAAAAGATTTATTAACTATTTCTTCAGAAAATTTATTTTTAAAATTTAAATAAAATTCCTCTCCTACTTCATATTTTTCACAAGAAATTCCAATTCCTAAAGCTGCAATAATATTTTTTTTCTTTGAGTTATATTTTTCTTCCATAAGTTTAAGAGCTTTTAAAGAAATTTCTTGAAAAGTACCTTTCCAACCAGAATGACAAACACTTATTACATCATTTTCTTTATCATAAAAGAATATAGGAAGACAATCTGCATATTGAGTCATAAGAACTATATCTTTTCTTTTAGTTACAAACCCATCAACTTCTTCATAAAAATATTTATCTGTTTCCTTATCTATAAGAATTACATTATTTGTATGAGTTTGCTTTGCATAAACAACTATACTATTTTTTTTACCAAAATATTTTTCTATATTTTCACTGCTTTTTTCTCCATCTTTAAAAAGGATATCTATATCTCCTATACTTTTTGTTGTATAAATTGCTTTTATATTAAAATTATTAAATTCTTCAATCTCAAAATAAATATCTTTATCTTTAAACATAAGTTACTCCTTATATAATTTCTTCTTTAAATGATTCTTTTTTACAAAACTCTTTCATCCAACATAATCTGCATTGACTTTTTCCTTCTTCAAAAAAGCACTGAAAATTTTCTGCCAGTATTTTTTCAGCTGTTTTATCAAAATCTTTTACTGCATTGCTTAAATTTTCTTCTGTAAAATTTATCTCTTTTATTTTATTTTCTTTCTCTCCAAGATAATAAAGTTTCCCTCTTTTTATCTCTCTTTTATATTTTTTACCTATGAGATAAGCATATATTTCAAGCTGATTTATATAAGCCTTTTCGTTTTCATTTCTCTTTCCAGTTTTAAAATCTATTATCTCAATTTTACTATCTTTTTCTACAACAAGATCTACTATCCCTTCCAAAATATATTTCTCTTTTACCAGTGAAAGTTTTACTTCAATATCTTTTATATTATCATATAATAAAGAATAATTTTCTAAATATTCCTTTATGCTCTCTTCTCCTGTTTTTAAAATCTCTTTTTCTATATTTATTTTATATTTTTTCTGTATATTTTTATAATTTTCATAAAATATCTCTTCTACAATTTCAAAAGAAATATTTTCTTTTTTAAATATTTTTCTGTTAATATCTTCAAGAGTTTCATGAACAAGAGTTCCAAAAATCATTCCTTTATTTTTCTCAGGAATAAATTCATATTTTTTATAAAGCTTATATAATCTTGGACATTTATTGTAAAGACTTATATGGGATGTAAATGCAAAAATATCTTTAATATTTATTTCTTTTACATCTTCAAAATGTAGCTTTGCAAATTCAAAGTCACTGTCTGAAGCATCTTTTAATTCTTCATATAATCTCTTAAAAGGAAGGCTTGGTACTGGTTTATAACTATTTTCTACACATGTAAGAGCAAGAAGATTTTGTGCTCTTGAAAATGCAGTATAGTATATTCTCCAAAAATCAAATTCTTTTATTCTATATTCAGGTTCAAAACTTTCAGTCAAAGCCATTTCAAGTTTAAGCTGTGCCTCATTTTCCTCTACAGTAGGATTCCCTTCCAGTGATCCAACTATTACACATGGAAATTCTAAACCTTTTCCCTGATGTACTGTAAGAAAAGATACAGCACCTTTAGGAGCATATTCTCTTAAACTTTCATATTCTCCCATTCCACTGTCTATAAGAAATTTTAAATGAATATTGAAAAAATAGTTTATTATTTTATCTGCATTTTTCTTTGTTATATATTCTATATTGCACAAATCATCAAATTTACTTAATATTTTAGAAAAAATTCCAAAATTATATGTGCTTCTATTTTTTATAATGTGGTCTTCTGTAAGATTAAAATATCTTTTTATGCTCTCTGTTCCGGTTGATATAAGTCCATAAAAAATTCCAAGAAAACTTGGAGATTTTATTTCACATTCTTCATCTTCAAATTTTTCTCTCACAGATTTCATATATTCTATTAAATTTTTATCTGTTTTTATAATTTTTCTAGTAATTTCATAGCACTCTTTATAATAATCTTCTATTCCATATCCTTTTGTAAATATAAGATTTTTTGTCTGAGGAAATATCATAATAAAAAGACCGATTAAAAACTTTATTTCTTCTCTTTGGAAAAACATTTCAGAACGAGGAGAATACACAGGAATTCCTCTGTGTTCCAAGGCTTCCATAAGTCTTAAAACCCTATAATTTCTCACTGACCTAAAAAGAAAAGCTACTTGATTGTAGTCTGTTATTCTTTCTGTTTTTTTTAAATAATCTATAAAACGATATAGTTTTTCTTCCCATTTGTATTCTAAGTCTGCTGATATTTTTATAACTCCAAGAGTTTTATTTATTCTTTCTTTTCCTGATACAATGTTTTTAGAGTATCTCCAGCCATCCCAGTTAAGTTGTTTATTCCAAAGATTACAAAAATTAACAATATCCTCATTAGAACGATAATTTATATCAAGTTCTATTTTTTTACATTCTCCCTCTTCAAAGTTTTTTTGAAAATGAAGAATATTTTTTACAGTTGCTCCCCTAAATCTATATATTCCCTGATCATCATCTCCCACAACACATATATTTTTTCTTTCTCCTGCAATAAGAAGAAATAATTTTTCTTGAATTGTGTTTGTATCTTGATATTCATCTATCATTATATATCTTATTTTTTCTCTTAGATTTTCTAAAATATCATTATTTTCAGAAAGTAACCTAAAACACTCTAACTGAATATTAGAAAAATCTACTGTATTTTCTTCAAAAAGAAGTTCTTTATATTTTTCATGCACACTATTCAAAAATACAATTTTTTTATTTGAAGATTTTTTTATTTTTTCGTTTCCTAATTTTTCTTCATTTACTCTGTCTATCCATTTCTGAAGAATTCCAGCTTTTTTCCAGCTGTTTGAAGCATTCATTCCTAGGAAAAAATTTTCATATCCTTCAATATTTTCAAATTTTTTTAATTTTGAATAAAGAAAAAATCTCTGCTCCAAAGCATCTAGAACTTTATAATTTTTTCTTAAAAATGATTTTTCTATATTTTCATCTATTATTCTCAAACATATTGAATGAATTGTTCCTATATACATTTCACTTAAATTTAAATTATGTTTTATATTTTCTGAAACACGAGTTATAAGTTCCCGTGATGCTTTTTCTGTAAAAGTTGCAAGAAGTATATTTTCTGGTTCTGCTTCTTTTTCATTAAGAAGATACAGAACTCTTTCTACAAGTGTCCTTGTCTTTCCAGATCCTGGACCTGCAATTATAAGGAGAGGACCTTCTGTATAAAGTACTGCTTCTTTTTGTTTATCATTTAAAAGCTCAAATCCTGACATTCCCTACCTCCTTACAATTAATTTCTCTTTCTATTATATACTATTTTATCAATAATACGAGATATATTTTCTAAAAATTAAGAATATAAAAAAACCTAGAGATTAAATCCCTAGGTTTTCAGATTAATTTCTTTTTAGAAACTACTCAGCTGCGATTGCTGATACTGGACATCCACCAGCACAAGCTCCACAATCAACACAAGCGTCTCCGATTTGGAATTTTCCGTCGTCAGTTGCAGATATAGCTCCTACTGGACAAGTTCCTTCACAAGCTCCGCATCCGATACAAGTATCTTTGTCTATTACGTGCATTTTCTACCTCCTAAATGTTCTAAACTTTAAATTTATTTTACTACTTTGGTGATAATTCTAATATACAGTATAAATAAAAAAATGTCAAGTAATATTTCATAATAGTGTTTCGTTTTAGGACGCTAAAATTTTGAAAATCAAAGAATATATGCTGTTTTTAACTTTTTCCTTTTAATTTTTCATTTAATCATGTATAGTAATATATGAAGAAACTTTTTTATCAGAAAGTAGGAAATAAAATGAATTCAAATATCATCCCTATTATAGTTTTTGACACTGAAACAAATGGAATTACAGCTGAGTGTTCTGTTCTTTCTATTTCAGCTGTCAAAATTTTTTATGATTTAAATAAAAATATGTTTTTAAAAGACTTTAAAACATATGATAGATATTATTATATAAAAAATGGAGAAAAAGAAAATCCTGAAGCTATTTCTGTAAATGGACTTACTGAAAATGAAATTACAAAGAGAAGAGAAGGACATTCTTACCCAAGATTTTTTTATGATGATATTGAAAGCTTCAAAAATTTTTGTAATGAAACTAGACATTTTATTGGACACAATATTAAATTTGATTTAAAATATATAAAAAATTATATTGAAACACCTAATACTTTTGACACCATGACTACAAATAAATTTATAATAAAACTTCCCTCATCTTATGGATATAAAAATCCAAGACTTTCTGAAACAGCAGAATTTTATGGAATTGATGTAAGTTGTTATTCTTTTCACAGTAGTCTTGACGATGTAAAAGTCACTGCAAAAATTTTTAGAAAAATGTGTAAAAATTTTGATAAAAACGCAATAAATTTTTTAAATGCAAAATAAAAAAGGAAATTTTATATAAATGAAAAAAGAGGCATTAAAACTTTTAAAACAAATATATGGATATGATTCTTTTAGAAAAGGTCAGGGACATATTATAAGCAGTGTTTTAAGCAGAAGAGATACTTTAGGAGTTATGTCAACTGGAGGAGGAAAATCTATTTGTTATCAAATACCTGCTCTTATTTTTGAAGGGGTAACTCTTGTTATTTCTCCTCTTATTTCTCTTATGAAAGATCAAGTTGATGCTCTTAAAATTCTTGGAGTCAAATCTCTTTACATAAACTCAACTCTTACAAAAGAAGAGTATATTTATGCTCTAAGACAAATTAAAAGTGGAAAAGTAAAAATAATCTATCTTGCTCCTGAAAGAATTGTAAATGAAAAATTTATAAATTTTATGAAAGAAATCAACATATCTTTAATTGCAGTTGATGAGGCTCACTGTATTTCTCAATGGGGACACGATTTCAGAAAAAGTTATCTTGAAATTCCTAAGTTCATAAAAGCTATGGGGAAAAATATACAAATTCTCGCCCTTACAGCAACTGCTACACCAAGAGTCCGTGAAGATATAGAAAAACTTCTTAATATGAATAGATGTTATCACTATGTTGATGGATTTGACAGAGAAAATATTTTCTTTAAAGTTGAAAGAGGAGTTGTTCCCGAAGCATATATTGTAAGATATCTTAAAGAACATAAAAATAAATCTGGAATAATATATGCTGCAACAAGAAAAGAAGTTGATAACCTCTATGCTTATCTTGAAATGAAAGGATTCAGTGTAGGAAAATATCATGCTGGACTTCCTGAAAATGAAAGAAGCAGCTTTCAGGAAAAGTTTTTAAATGATGATATTAAAATTATGATAGCTACAAATGCTTTTGGTATGGGAATAGATAAATCTAATGTTCGTTTTGTAATACATAGAAATGTTCCTAAAGATTTAGAAAGTTATTATCAAGAAGCAGGACGGGCAGGAAGAGATGGAGTTCAAAGTGAAGCTATTCTTCTTTTTTTTGAAGAAGATGTTGCCACACAAGAATTTTTTATCATTAATAATGAAGAAACAAGTGATAAAATAAGACAGATAAAAAGAAAAAAACTTGATAAAATGGTTGAATATGCTTACCTTGAAAGTTGTTATCGGGAATTTATTCTCCAGTACTTTGGAGATAAGAGAATAAAAAATTATTGTGGAAACTGTGGAAATTGTAAAAAAGCAAAAGATGTTGAAAACCTTACTACTGAATCTAAAATGGTTATCTCATGTATAGGAAGAGCAAAAGAAAATATTGGAATATCAACTTTAGTAAATATTCTTCTTGGAAAACCAGATACTAAAATTGAAAGAAAAGGATATACGGAACTTTCAACTTTTGGAATTATGAAAGATAAAAGCAGAGAATGGCTGGAAGAATTTATAAATTTTTTAATATCAGAAGAATGTCTTGAATTAAGTGCTGGAAGTTTTCCTATTGTTCAGCTTAATAAAAATTCCTTTTCAATATTAAAAGATAAAAAAATTATACTTCGTCGTTCAAATGAAACTGTATCTTTTGATTATTATGAAGATCCTCTTTTTGAAAATCTTAACAAGTTAAGAAAAGAGATAAGCAATGAAGAAAATGTTGCTCCTTATATTATCTTTTCAGATCTTACTCTTATAGAGCTTGCTGAAAAAAAACCTAAAAATAGATGGGAAATGCTAAAAATAAGAGGAATAGGAAACCAGAAATTTAAAAATTATGGTGAAAGATTTTTAAAAATTATTAACTCTTTCTCTGATGATGATATGGAAATATTAAAAGTTGAAAACTTTATAGATGAAAATTACCTTAATGAAGGAAAACTTTTAAATTTAAAAAAATCTTTAAAAATTGATATTGATATTTTCAGATTAAAAGAAATTCTTATAAAAAATTTATTTTCAGATTAAACTTTTTTTATAAAAATCATGTCTTAATTAATGAAACAAGTAAATTGTTTATAAAATTTCTCTCCCCTAAAAATTAAGCAATAAAAAATTTCAAAAAATGACCGACTGTATAATACAGTCGGTTATTTTTTACAAATAAATTAGAAATTAAATTTATATCCTACTGAAAGAGTCACTCTTGAATAATCTAAATTTTCTTTAAAACTTCCATTAGGTGTATTAACTTTCATTTGAGATTTATTTATTTTATACATTATATCTGTTGTAAAATTATTATATTCTACTCCTGCTCCTATTCCAAAATATGTGCCATCTTTTATTCTTGTAGAAAATTCCCAGCTGTCATCTTCTCTTAAATCTTCAACTTTAAATTTACTGTCTATTTTATTAAATGAATATCCTAAATCAGCTTTTATATATGGTTTAAATGCTGATTCTATAGGAATATTATACTTTGCAGTAACATATAATGGTATTGATTTTAAATCAGGTACATTTAATCTTGCATCATTATCTAGTGTTACCCTTTCTGGACTTCCGTGATCCTGATAAGAAATTCCTGCTCCTATTTCTAAATTAGGATAAACTTCTCTTGTTAATTCAGCTGTAATCTCATATCCAAAATCATCTGCTCCTTTTTTATTTGCAGCTACTGATCCTTCAGGCTTTATTATATCAAATTTCTGCCATAAATCTGCTCCTGCTTTTAAATAAAGATTTGTTCCCTCTGCTCCCATTGCCATACTTGAAATTAATAGTGTTCCTAATAATATTTTTTTCATAATTTTTTATCACTCCTTAATAATATTTATTTTTTTAATAAAAAAGCTGCAATTTAAAAAGATTCTACTTTTTTTTAAACTGCAGCTGGCTGTCATTTTAAAGACCCTTTAGCTTTGTGTCATAATGTTTCCATTATTTTACCTATTTTATTTTAAAAAGAAATCTAGGTTGGGAGATATTCCTATTCCCGCTGATGTTGATTTCGTTCTTGATTTGCTATGTGTCTGAGTTGTAGTTATACTGTGAGTATTTGTCATACTGCTTGTACCAAATCCTCTGTCTGCAATAAAAGATTGAGTGCCTCCAGTTGTATTTGATACTGTTTTACTGTGTCCTTTAGTGTGAGATTTTGTTTTGCTTACTCCAATTCCTGGAATAAGTTCAGGGTGATTATATAAAGTTGTTGCAATTACTGTATCAACTATCATAGATCTGTTTGTTGTTCCATTAGCATTATTATAAGCTCTATTAAGACTTCCAAGATTATTTCCTCCTGATTGAGTATTAGTGCAGCCCATTATAAATAATCCAACACATAAGACAAATATCATTTTCATTAAATTTTTTTTCATTTTATCTCCTTCATAAAAAATCATAATTTTAAAATAAAAAAAGCTGCAATTTAAAAAGACTTTACTCTTTTTTAAACTGCAGCTGGCTGTCATTTTAAAGACCCTTTAGCTTTGTGTCATAATGTTTCCATTATTTTACCCATATTCATTTTATACTGTATAGTACTATATCCTGATTTATAAGTCAACAATTTTTTGTTATTTTTTTCTACTCATTGACATTCAGATATA
Organism: Fusobacterium perfoetens; assembly: GCF_021531595.1. NCBI lineage: Bacteria > Fusobacteriati > Fusobacteriota > Fusobacteriia > Fusobacteriales > Fusobacteriaceae > Fusobacterium > Fusobacterium perfoetens. The sequence goes on along the minus strand of NZ_JADYUD010000001.1, from coordinate 63,178 downwards.
AATAAGATACCATTTTATTTATATGAAAGATAAATTTTTTTATTTTATAAAGGAGAATTTATGAAAAAAAAATTAATATTTTTTCTTGCTGCATCTACTTTTATTTTCATTGCAGTTTTTAAATTTTCAAATTTTTCCAATGAACAAAAAATTAAATTTTCCCCTGTTTATCAAACTATTGAAGAATATTTTACGACAGGATATATTTCTGATAAATATCCTCTTTCAAATGAAGAAGAAAAATTATTTATTAAAGGACTTAAATTATATGAAGAAAATAATTTTGAAAATGCTAAATCATTATTTGAAAAAATTCTCAATTCAAATAAAATTGATTCTGTCACTTTATTTTACAGCAATTTTTATTTAAACCAATGTTACAAAGAACTTAAAGGACATGGAGATTTTATTCTTGTTGAAAATTCTTTAAATCTTATGAAAGATTACCCTGTACTTTCAAATGAAACTCATTTAATATGGCAGCTTATTTCATCTGTTATGACAGATATAAAATCTAGAAATAAAATTATATCTCTTCTTGATTCTTACCTTAAAGAAGCAAAAGGAATGACTCTTGAAAGCAAGCTTAATGTCAAAGGTTTTATAGCTATGCTGAAAATGGCAAATGAGGAATACGGCGAAAGTATTTATATGTATTATGATATTCTTTCAGGAACTCAAAAAATAAAAGATCCTGAAATCCGTGCAAGAATACAAATTAAATCTTATGAATATCTAGGAAATATGTATTTCATTATGGAAGATTATGAATCTGCTGTAAAATATTATAATAAAGCTGTATATATTCCTCTTAAAAATCTTACAGATAATGCTCTTTCAAAATATGGTTCATATATTAACAGATCTGAAAGCTATATTCAGCTTAAAAATTACGAAAAAGCAAAAGAATGTTCTCTTGAAACTGAAAAAATTATACCATATCTTCCTACAAATATAGCTGTAGGAGTTAAAGTTTTTAGATATAAAAATCTTCTTCTCCTTGAAAGTAGAAAAAATAATTTTGAAAAAGCTGAAGAATATTATAATCTCTGCCTTGAATATTTAAAAGATGATAAAGGAAGTGCTTTTTTAAACAGTTCTATGTATGTAGAAACAGCACATTGTGAAATGCTTTATCTTCAAGGAAAATATGATGAGGCTATTGAAAAATTAAATTTTCTTTTAAAAAAAGATTCAGAAGAAGAGTGGGGATTTGATACTTCTCTCTATCTTATGCTACTTAAACTTTACAGAGAAACAAATCAAATTGAAAAATATTTTGAAATAGGAAAAAATTTATATAACAGTGAAAAAAAATTTAATGATAATTTAAAAAAAGATTACATACAATTTATAAAGGATTCATATGTTCTTGATCAAATGAAAAAGCAAGAACAAATTTCAAAAATAAAAATTATAAGTCTTGGAGCATTTGCTTTTCTTGCTGTTATTTCTATTTTTATGGGAGCTGCTCAAATAAAAAAACTTAACAGAAAAAACTTTACAGATGCCCTTACACATATCTGCAACAGAAAATATATGGATTATCTAGCTGAAAAACCTCTTAAAGAACCTATAAACGCTGCTGTTGTTATGATAGATATTGATTATTTTAAAAATTATAATGATTTTTATGGACATCCTGCAGGAGATATTGTTATAAAAAAGACTGCTGATATTTTACGAAAAAGTATAAGAAAAAATGATATCTTAATAAGATATGGGGGAGAAGAATTTTTACTTGTTTTAAAAAATGCAGATAAAGAAATTTTTATAGATGTATATAAAAGAATTGTAAGAAACTTAGAAAAAGAAAATATTGTTCATGAAAAATCTTCTGTTTCTGATAAAGTTACTTTAAGTGTTGGAGTATGTTTTGCTCATTTTGAAAAAACTTTAAATTTAGAAAAAAGTATAAAATCTGCCGATGAAGCTCTTTATTTTTCTAAGAGAAATGGAAGAAACAGATACACTATTATATAAAAATTTAAGCTGCTGTATATATTACAGCAGCTCATTTTTATTAATACCCCTTATAATTTTTTATTTATAAAACCATTTTTTAACAGAAAATCTGCAACCCTGTCTGCAGCTTCATCAACTGTATTATATTTAATCTCCTCTTCATATGTATATTTATTTATACTTTGATCATAAAGAGGATCATAATATTTTTCCATAAGAATCTCACTCAATTCAGAAAGTTTTTCTTCTTCAAGAAGCTTACTATAATTTTCATATCTTTCTTTGCTTATATATCTTCCAACCTTATCAAGACAGCTTTTTAATTCATCTTTTCCTGCTCCTGCATAATCTTCCATAATAATTTTTACTCTGTTTTCCATAGAAGTATCTATTATAAGATGATATCCAGTAAGTATTGAATTATGAATTTCTTCAGGAAGATATACATCTCCTATTCTTTTGCTTTCACTTTCAACTAATACATAACCTGTATTATTTTTTGAAAGATGTTCATAAATTTCAGATTCAAGCCTTTTCTGACTCTGCTTTTTCTTTTCACATAATCCTCCAAAAAAAGAACCTTTATGATCTGCTATTTTTTCAAGATCCATAACAGAATAACCTCTTTCAGAAAGTTTTTCAAGTATTTTAGTTTTTCCTACACCTGTTCTTCCATGAAGAACAACATATTTTATATTTTTATTTTTTTCTGGAAGATGTTCCATAATATAATTCCTATATGCCTTATATCCTCCATCAAGTTTAAGAGTTTTATATTTTAAAGCATAAAAAATTGCTTCTAGAGAAGAACTTCTCATTCCTCCTCTTGCACAATAAAATATAAGTTTATCATATTTTTTTGAAAGATCATTTATCTCTCTAAATATTTCAGGAAGTCTTTTTGAAATTCTTTCAATACCTATTTCTTTTGCTCTTTCTGTAGACTCTCTCACATATGCTGTTCCAACTTCCACTCTTTCATCATCAAGAAGAGCAGGAATATTTACTGCCCCTGGAATTGGAGAATCTAAAAATTCTTTTGGACTTCTCGCATCTATTAAAATATAACTTTTTAATTTATATAAATCTTCATACTTTATAGTTCTCATAATACCCTCCATTTATTCTCTCATCAATATTTTATCATCATCTAAAGCAAAAACAAAATTAATTATTATTATTTTTTAAGTTCAAATATATTTTTTATATATTTATGAAACTTTAACTAAAACAATATCTAGTAAAACAAAACTAAATTTACTATTTTTTTACACTATATATTGTGGTATAATTTTTTTACTGAATACATTTTTATCTGGAGGGATTTTGAATGGATATTATAAAATGGCTTGGAGAAGAAAATAAACTCGGATATGATATTTGGAGCAAAAAATACAAATATGATGGTGAAAATTTTAATCAATGGCTTACAAGAATTTCTGGTGGAGATTCTGATGTTGAGAAAATGATTTTAAATAAAGAATTTATTTTTGCTGGAAGAATTTTGTCAAACAGAGGACTATGTAAATTAGGAAGAAAAGTTACTTATTCAAATTGTTATGTAGTTGCTCCTCCTGAGGACAATCTTGAATCTATATTTGAAACTGCAAAAAAACTTGCAAGGACATATTCATATGGAGGAGGATGTGGAGTTGATATTTCTAAGCTAAGACCAAAGGGAACTTCTGTAAATAATGCTGCAAAACATACTACAGGAGCTGTTTCTTTTATGGAGCTTTACAATCTTACTACTGAAATTATAGGTCAGAAAGGAAGAAGAGGGGCTCTTATGATTTCCATTGACATAAATCACCCTGATGTTGAAGATTTTATAAAAATCAAATCAGATTTAAATAAAATACAAAAAGCTAATATTTCTGTAAGGGTTGACAAAAACTTTATGGAAGCTGTTATTAAAAATAAAAAATTTACAACTGAATTTGTTGTTGAAGATACTGGAGAGGTATATAAAAAAGAAATAGATGCTGCAAAACTTTTCACTGAACTTGCAAGACAAAATTGGAATTATGCTGAACCAGGTATTCTTTTTTGGGATAGAATTTCAAACTGGAATCTTTTAAGTGAAGATAAAGAATTTTCATATGCTGGAACAAATCCTTGTGCTGAAGAACCTCTTCCTGCAGGAGGAAGCTGTCTTCTAGGTTCTCTTATTCTTCCTGCTTTTGTTAAAGAAGATAAAACTTTTGATTTTGAAAGACTAGGAGATGTTGTTCAAAAATCAGTAAAAGCTCTTAACGATGTTCTTGATGAGGGACTTGAACTTCATCCTCTTGAAGAACAAAGAGAATCTGTAAGAAAATGGCGTCAAATAGGACTTGGTATTTTAGGTCTTGGAGATCTTTTAATAAAAATGGAAATGAAATATGGAGATGAAAAATCTCTTGAGTTCTGTGATAAAGTTGCAAGAGTAATTGTAAATAACGCTCTTAAAAAAAGTGCTCTTCTTGCAAAAGAATTTGGAACATATCCAGGATATAAAAAAGAATGTATCTTAAAATCTCCTTTCCTTCTTGAAAATGCAGATGAAGATACTTATAGAATGATTGAAGAATACGGACTTAGAAACTCTCAGCTTCTTACAATAGCTCCTACAGGTTCTATTGGAACAATGCTTGAGATAAGTACTGGTATTGAACCTAACTTTGCTTTCTCATATACAAGAAAAACTGAAAGTCTTCACGGAGAAGATAAATATTATGAAGTATTTATACCTATTGCTAAAAAATATATGGAAGAACATGGACTTTCTTCTCAAGATGAACTTCCTGAATACTTTATCTCTGCACAAAATCTTGATCCTATGGCAAGAGTCAAAATGCAAGGAATATGGCAAAATAGAATAGATGCAAGTATTTCCTCAACTATAAATCTTATTAATAAAGTTTCTGTTGAAGAAGTAAGAGATCTTTATATTGAAGCATGGAAAAGAGGACTTAAGGGTATGACTGTCTACCGTGCTGGATGTGCAAGAGAAGGAATTCTTACTGTTGAACCTAAAAAAGAAGAAAAAACTGTTGAAAGTATTGCTGAAAAAGTAGCACAAATAAAAAGAGGAGAATTGAAACCTATAGCTGAAGATACTATCTACTATCCAGAAAGAATGCTTATAGGATGTGGAAAATTAAAAGTTATGATTGGATATTCTCCTAGTGAAAAATGTATTCAAGATATTTATGTTATAAGAAGTGGAACTGGAGGATGTGAAAAAAATATTCAGGCAGTTGCAATATATATGTCTGGTATATTAAGACTTGGAGGAAACTTGTTTATGCTTGAAAAAGCTATTGCTGGTGTAAGCGGCTGCACATCTTTCGCTGTTGCAAGAAGTAAAGGACAAGAACTTAGCCAAGGTGGAACATGTCCTACAGCTATTCTTAATATCCTGAAAAAATTTGAAAAAGAAAGAGGACTTACAAATTATAAAGAAGCTGCTGAAAAAATAATCACTGAAGAAAAAGTAGATTTAACTGCAAAACATTCTGACTTCAAAAATCCTATCTGCCCTGAATGTGGAGCTGAGCTTGAAGTAACAGGAGGATGTTTCACTTGCAGAAACTGTGGCTACTCAAAATGTGAGTAATTTTCAAAAACTACCTATTGATTTTTCAATGCATAAAAATTTATTAATTTTTTAACTTTTTACTTTTATATATAATAAAAGGAGTTGCTGTAAAAAATTTTACAACAGCTCCTTTTTTAATACTCTTTCTTCATTTAATTATAAAAAACAAAATTTTAGAAGATTGAAAAAATTCTGATAATATAAAAATTTTATTTTTCAAAATTTCTATAATTTCATTTCAGCCGCTTTTTCAGGAAAATATTTTTGAAGTATTTCATAATATTTTCCACTTTCTACAACCTTATCAAATGCAGCATTAAGTTCTTCTACAAGTTTTGTATTTCCTTTTTTAACAGCTATAGATTCTCCTGGATCAGAATCATAAATAATATCAGTAATCTTTACCCCTTCCATAGTTTTTAAATATTTTCCAGCTGATTGTTCATCTAAAACTACAGCTTGTACTTTATTTTGTTTTAAAGCAAGAAGTGCCCCTGTAAATGAATCATATCTAACTATTTCTGCCCCAAAACCTTTAGCTAAATCTTCTTGTTTTGTTCCAAGTTGAACACCTACAACTTTTCCATTTAAATCTTCATTTTTTACAATCTCTTTTTCATTTTCTTTTACTATAACAGCATGTCCTGTTTGGAAGTTTAAATATGGTTTTCCAAAGTCAACAGCTTTTTGTCTTTCAGCTGTAGGAGACATTCCTGCTATAACAGCATCAATCTTTCCCATTTGAAGAGCTGGAAGAAGTCCATCAAAAGTCATATTATTCCATTTAACAGTATACCCTGCTTCTTTTGCCATAGCTTCCATAAGTTCAATATCAAATCCTACAATCTTATCTCCTTCAAGATATTCATAAGGTTTAAATTCTGCATTTGTCCCCACATAAAGTTTTTTCTCTCCAAAACTGAAAACAAATAAAACAAGTGATAAAAGTGTTACTAAAATTTTTCTCATAATCTTTCCTCCTTAAAAATTTATATTAATTCTTTTTTAGTTTTTTCAAATTCTAACTTAATTTTATTTAAAAGTTCTTTGTCAGATAAAATATCTTTTCCTGTCATAACAAGAGCAAGGACAGCTTCTTTCATTCCTTTATATGCTTCTTTAGAAATGCTAGCTTTTGCAAATTCTAAACTATGACCTGTAAGTTCACATTCTGAGATAGGAAAATAAGTATGAATTACTGGACAATGATGGCTTACATCTCCACAGTCACTTGAACCTGAAGGTTCAGACATAGGAATATTTTCTATGCCCTGAAGATTTAAATTTTTTACATAAGCTTCCGACAAAGTTTCATTTGTTACTAAATGTTTAAAAGTATATTCATAATTTTCTATTTCTACTGTTGTACCTGTTGCAAGAGCAGCTCCTTTAGCACAGTTTTTTACTCTTTCACTTAGCTTTATCATCTCTTTTGTTGTTGCTTCTCTAACATAAAAATTAGCAACAGCTAGATCTGGAATAATATTTGCTGCTTCTCCTCCATTAGAAATTATTCCATGAATTCTTGCACTGTCTTTTGTCTGCTGTCTCAATGCATTAACACTATTAAAAAGCTGTATAACTCCATCAAGAGCATTTATCCCATTATATGGATCTCCTGCTGCATGAGCTGTTTTTCCTTTAAAAGTAAACTGAAGAGCTTCCATTGCCTGTGATGTTCCGCTTCTTTCGTGAGATTTCCCAGTAGGATGTGAAAGCATAGCTGCATCTATATTATCAAAGCACCCTGCCTCTGCCATATCAACTTTTGCTCCAAATGTTTCTTCTGCTGGAGTTCCATATACAAAAACTGTCCCTCCAAATTTATCTATAAATTCTTTTAAAAGTATTCCTGCTCCTATACTTGCAGTTCCAAGAGCATTATGCCCACATCCATGACCTATTTCAGGAAGAGCATCATATTCTGCAAGATAAGCTATTTTAGGTCCTTCTTTTCCTGAAGAATATTCTGCAAGATAAGCAGTTTCAATTCCAATATAATTATCTGTTACTTTAAAACCATATTCTTTTAAAATATTTTTATGAGCTGCACATGCTTTAAATTCTTTTCTTCCAAGTTCTGGATTAGCATATATGTATTCATTTAATTCTTTCAAATCTTTAAAAATCTCATCATATTTTTTACTTAATTCAACAAGCTGTTTCATATTTTCCTCCATATTTTATTATTTTTGGGTAAACAAAAAACCAGTCTCGTCCTTCCGAACTGAAACTGGTTTAAAAATCAATTTTTTTGTATACAAAAAAGAAATTTATGATTACCTCAGATTTTCCGAAAGACAAAAATAAATATTGATTTTAATATTCAATTGTCTCCTTACTGATAATTTCATAATATTTCTCCTTAATAAATCTCTGTCTTATTTTTACATATTGTATACACTTTCAACTTTCTTGTCAAGATTTTTTTATTTTTTTTATTAAAAGCATATAGAAAAAGAAACAGCCTAAAAAAGCTGTCTCTTTTTTTGGTATATTATTTTTGGGAGAAAAAACATGGTTTTTATACAAATTACATATCTCTGCACACTACAACATCTGCACCTGTTCCAAGAACATTTTTTATAACAATATCCCCTCTTTTTACAGGAGATTTAAGTTCAATGTGATTTAAAAGTTCCATACATTTAAAATTAAGCTCTTTAGGTATAGAATCATTAGTTTTGACAGGGACTCTTTTATGAATTCCTCCTGTTATTTTTACAGTTGAAGTTATTACTCTCTTAGGACAAGTTAATTCTTCTTTCCCATATTTTTCACCTCTTGGGCAAGTATTTCCTTTCACTTCCAAAGTTTCTGTATCAACTGAAAGATGACATCCCATAGGACATACAATACATATCATTTCTTTTTTCATTATTCGTCCCCTCCTGTTAATTCTACAACTATTTCATTTCCTGTTATGCTTTGTAAAATTTTATTAGGAATTATTATTTTTTCCATTTCTCCTGGAGCAAGATGAGGTTTCTTTAAATTTACAATTACTTTATCTCCGTCTTTAACTTGAAGTCTCATATTTTTATATATATTATTTACCCTCATAAATACTTCTAAATTATTTTCAACATTTTCTGTTCTAAACTTTTGAGGAACAGTATAAGTAATACCAAAACCATTTTTTATATTTTTATACTCTCCTTTTTTAACTTCATCTTTTACATATTTAGCAGCAGCTTTTCCTGCTCTTCTTGATTCTGCACTTACAAAATCCACAAGATCATGCACATGAACAACATTTCCACATGCAAAAATTCCAGGAATGCTTGTTTCCATCATTTCATTTACAACTGGACCATTTGTTCTTCTATCCATTTCAATTCCTGTTTTTCTTGAAATATCATTTTCTGGAATAAGTCCTACTGAAAGAAGAAGTGTATCACACTCATACTCTATTTCTGTTCCAGGAATTGGTTTCCTATTTTCATCAACCTTTGCTATTACAACTTTTTCAAGTCTTTCTTTTCCTTTTATATCAACAACTGTGTGACTTAAATATAAAGGGATATCATAATCGTTAAGACATTGTGCAATATTTCTTGCAAGACCTCCTGAAAAAGGCATAAGTTCAACAACAGCTTTAACTTCTGCTCCTTCAAGAGTCATTCTTCTTGCCATTATAAGTCCAATGTCTCCTGAACCAAGTATAAGAACTTTTTTACCAACCATATATCCTTCCATATTGATAAATCTTTGAGCTGTTCCTGCTGTAAATATTCCTGAAGGTCTTTCTCCAGGAATTGCTATTGCCCCTCTTGTTCTTTCTCTACATCCCATTGCAAGAACAATAGCTTTTGCTTCTATCATCATATATCCATCTTTTGTGTTTATTGCATGAATAACTTTTTCAGGGCTCACTTCTAAAACCATTGTATCAAGTTTATATTCAATATTAAGCTCATAAAGCTTTTTAATAAATCTTTCAGCATATTCAGGACCTGTAAGCTCTTCTTTAAATTCATGAAGACCAAATCCATTATGAATACATTGCTGAAGAATTCCTCCAAGTTCCTTGTCTCTTTCTATAACTAATATATTTTCAACTCCATTATTTCTTGCTTCTATTGCTGCTGCAAGACCTCCTGGTCCTCCACCTATTACAACTAAATCATATTTCATTTCAAATTCCCCCTATTATTTAGCTTCTTTAGTTTCTTCAGTTAATATATAAGATCCAACTTTATCAAGTACTACTTCATTAAGCTTTTCATTAAGCTCTCTTGCTATAATTTCCTGAACTCTCGGACCACAGAATCCTCCTTGACATCTTCCAGTTCCAGGTCTGCATCTTTTTTTAACTCCATCAACTGTTTTTGCTCCTACCATTCTATGAATTACATCAACAATTTCTCCTTCTGTTATACTCTCACATCTGCATATTACTCTTCCATATCTAGGATCTTTTTTTATCATTTCTGCTTTTTCTTCAGGAGAAAGATTCATAAAATGAATCTGAGGTCTGTTCTTTTTGAAATGCTCTTTTTTAACTGCTCCTAATTTCTTAGCAATCATACCTGCAACATCAAGACCAATTGCAGGTGCTGAAGAAAGTCCTGGAGATTTTGTTCCTGCTATATTAAAGAATCCCTCTGCATCTTCTGCTTCTCCAATGATAAAGTCTCCTGTATCTGCTTCTGCACGAAGACCTGCAAAGTTTCTTATATTGTCTCTGAAATTAATATTTTCTATACTTTTTACTGCATCTTTTTTTATTTTATCAAGAGCAGAAAGTGTATTTCCTACATCATCTCTACTTTCTATATCTTCTGCTGTAGGTCCTACTATTAAATTTCCATGCACTGTCTGTGCTACAAGAATTCCTTTTCCCATTTCATTAGGACATTGAAATATTACAGAATTTGTTAAATTTCCTTGAACTTTATCTAGAAGAAAATATTCCCCTCTTCTTGGATGAATTTTAAATTTTTTATTGCTTACCATATTATTTATAATATCAGCATAAACTCCAGCTGCATTTATAACAATTTTTGATTCAAATATTCTTCCATCTTTTAAAAATGTTTTATATCCTTTTTCTGTTTTCTCAATTTTTATAACTTCTGCATCAAGCTCTATTTTTACACCATTTTCTGCTGCATTTTCTAACATTTTTATACATACTTCATAAGGTCCTATTACGGCAGCTGTTCCTGCATATAAAGCAGCTACTACTTTGGGACTTATATTAGGTTCTCTCTTTAAAACTTCATCTTTTTCTAAAATTTCAAGTTTCTTTACACCATTTGCAATCCCTCTTTTATAAAGTGCTTCTATATGCTTTCTATCTTCTTCAGAAAATGCAAGCACATAAGAACCAGTTCTTTTATAAGGAGCATCTATTTCCTTGCATATTTCTTCAAACATTTCACTTCCCAGAACATTATATTTAGCCATAAGTGTTCCTTCTTTAGCATCATATCCTGCATGAATTATTGAAGAATTAGCTTTTGTAGTTCCATTGGATACATCGTGCTCTTTATCCAGTACAACTACATCTAAATCATATTTAGACAATTCACGAGAAACTGCTGCTCCCATTATTCCTGCTCCAATTACAACAACATCTACCATTTTTTCCTCCCTTATTAATAAAAAAAGAGTCAGAAAAAGTAGAAGGATATTCTTCCTTCTCTTAATCTGACTCACTTTATCTCTAGTCACTATTAAATTTTATCTTTTCAATATAATTATCCCTTTTTTATTTCTTTTTGTCAAGGGTATATTAAGAATTTCTTTTTATATTTAATACAAAGTAATTAGTCTTCAAGCTCCCAAGCCATTGCTCTTTTTACAGCCTTTTTCCATCCTTTATATCTTCTTGTTCTTTCTTCTTCACTCATTACAGGACAAAATTCTTTTCCTAAAATCCATTGTTTTGATATTTCTTCTTTAGATTCCCAGAAACCTACTGCAAGCCCTGCTAGATAAGCTGCTCCTAAAGCTGTTGTCTCAAGAAGTACTGGTCTTCTTACACAAGAATTTAAAATATCAGATTGGAACTCCATTAAGAAATCATTAGCTGCTGCTCCACCATCTACTTTAAGATGATTTAATTTTATTCCTGAGTCTTCCTGCATTGCTTCAAGTACATCTCTTGTCTGATATGCTATTGATTCAAGAGTAGCTCTTATAATTTGATTTTTATTTGTTCCACGAGTAATTCCTACTATTGCTCCTCTTGCATACATATCCCAATAAGGTGCTCCAAGTCCTACAAAAGCTGGAACAACATAAACTCCTCCACTGTCTTTTGCTTTTCTTGCAAAGTATTCTGTATCAGCAGATTCTCCAACAAGTTTCATTTCGTCTCTCAGCCATTGAACACTTGCTCCTCCAATGAAGATACTTCCTTCAAGAGCATATTGAACTTTTCCTTCAAGTCCTATTGCTATTGTTGTAATAAGTCCATTATGACTTGTTACCATTTCCTCACCTGTATTCATAAGAAGGAAACATCCTGTTCCATAAGTATTTTTTGAATCTCCTTTATTAAAACATGCTTGTCCAAAAAGAGCTGACTGCTGGTCTCCTGCTACTCCTGCTATTGGAATTCTATGACCTCCAACTCCTCCAAGATTTGCATATCCAAATGTTCCTGAACTATCCTTAACTTCAGGAAGCATTGATTTTGGAATTCCTAAAATTTTAAGAAGTTTTTCATCCCATTCAAGCTTTTTAATATTATATATCATTGTTCTTGAAGCATTTGTATAATCTGTAGCATGAACTTTTCCATTTGTTAATTTCCATATAAGCCATGTATCAACTGTTCCAAAAAGAAGATCTCCTTTTTCTGCTTTTTCTCTTGCTCCTTCTACATTATCAAGAATCCATTTAATTTTTGTTCCAGAAAAATAAGCATCTATTAAAAGTCCTGTATTTTCTTTTACATATTCGTTTAATCCTTCAATTTTTTTAAGTTCATCACATATTTCAGCTGTTCTTCTACATTGCCACACTATTGCATTGTATACTGGTTTTCCTGTATTTTTATCCCATACAATAGTTGTTTCTCTCTGGTTAGTTATACCAATTCCAATTATATCATGCTGTGATATTCCTTCTTTGGCTATTACTTCTGCAAGGACTCCACTTTGGCTTGCCCATATTTCCATAGGATCATGTTCAACCCATCCCTCTTTTGGATATATCTGTTTAAACTCTTTTTGAGCTACTCCCACTATTTTCTGTTCGCTGTCAAAAATAACTGCTCTTGAACTTGTTGTTCCTTGGTCTAAAGCTACAATATATTTTTTATCCATGAATAACCTCCAGATTTTTATTTTATTTTAACATATTTTATGATTTTTTTCTGTTTTTATATACCAACACATGTTTTTACAAAAAGATCAAATATTACTACTCCTAAAACTGCTCCTATTATAGGACCAACAATTGGCACCCATGCATACTGCCAGTTTGATCCCCCTTTTCCTTTTATAGGAAGAATTGCATGTGCTATTCTAGGTCCAAGGTCTCTTGCTGGATTAATAGCAAATCCTGTTGCTCCTCCAAGAGCCATACCAATTACACAAATAAGCATACCTACAAGAAATGGTCCTATTCCTCCTGAAACCCCATTGCTTCCATATCCTATAGCAAGAATTCCTATAACAAGAACTGCTGTTCCTATTGTTTCTGTTACCACATTCCAAGGTTTATGATCTATTGCTGGTCCTGTAGAGAAAACTCCCAGTTTTGTTCCTGCATCAGGTTCATCATCCATTAAATCCTTATAAGCAAGATATGCTAAAACTGCTCCAAATATTCCTCCAAGAATCTGAGCTACAATATATCCAGGTAAAAGAGCTGCATCCATTCTTCCTGAAAGTACCATTGCTATTGAAAGAGCTGGATTCAAATGTGCTCCACTTACCCAGCCTGTAAGATATGCAGACATGGTTACAGCCATACCCCATCCAATACATGTTACTGACCAGCCTCCACCTTTACCGAAGCTTTTCCTAAGACTCAGTGTCATATTAATTCCATTTCCTAAAAGCAGCAGTAAAGCTGTTCCAACAAATTCCGCTAAATACATTGCAGTTGATGTCATAAAACTCCCTCCTTGTAACCTTTAAAAAATTTTTTATTTTGGAATAAAACCGAAATAAAAAAAACTTAAAATAATTATCTTAATGTTTTCACACAAGATAAATATTTTAAGCTTCTCCCATCTCTCAGCTATATTCTCTTAAAGAAAATATACTACTTTTTTATTTTTTTGTCAAATATTTTTTCATTAAGTTTTATTTCTGAACTTTATTTTTATAATTAATATATTTATTTTCCTAATTATAAATTTAATTTTTATTTTTGTCCTTCTGCTTCTGATATTATTTTTTTTGTAATATCTGGATAATTTCCTATAAGAATATCCACTCCCTTAGAAATCAAATCTCTCATATCTTCTTCTGTATTTACTGTCCATGTATTTATCTCTATTCCCTGTGCCTTAATTTCCCTTGCTATTTCTTTTGTTAACATTGCAAAATGAGGATGATAACATTCTATTCCAAAAAATTTAGTATATTTTCCTGCATCTATTATCCAAGTTTCACTTAAAAAACCACACTTAATTTTAGGGGCAAGAGCTTTCATTCTAAGAATACTGTAATGATTAAAACTTGAAACTATTACTCTATCTTCCATATGAAATTCCTGTATTATTTCAAAAACTTTTTTTTCTATTCCTAAATATTCATTTATTCCTGTTTTAAGTTCAATATTAGTAATAATTTTAGTATCTTTTATAAGAGTAAAATATTCTTTCAATGTGGGTATCTTATTAAATCCATAGTGATTTTTATAAATATATGAGGCATCTATTTTTTTTAATTCATCATAAGTATAATCTGCAACAAATCCTTTTCCATCTGTTGTACGATCTATTGTTTCATCATGAATAATTACCACTTCTCCATCTTTTGTAAGCTGAACATCAAGTTCTATTCCATCTGCACCTGCTTCAACAGCTTTTTCAAAAGCAAGAAGTGTGTTTTCAGGATATTTTCCACTAAACCCTCTATGAGCAAAATTTTTTATCATATTTTTTCCTCCTTAATTTTTTAAGATAAAAAAAGGAAAAACAAAAATTTTCGGAACTATCCCGAAAAATATCTGTTTTTCCCATTCATTTTTTAAAACTTATTGTATAACACAGCATACAATTTTTCTTTTCTTATGTCAATATTTTTTAATCTTGTTGCAGCTTTAATATTTACACAAAAAACTTTTATGTAAATATTAAAAATCCCACAATGTCATATCAGTTGTTGATATTCCCTCTGCACCTGAGTTTAGAGCGTTTATTATATCCTCTTTTTCATCTATAAGTCCTCCTGTAATAACGGGAATATTTACAAGATTGCAGATTCTTTTTATTATTTTAGGCATAACCCCAGGTAGTATTTCTACTGCATCAGGTTTATTTTCTCTTATATGTGTTATTGTATTTCTAAATGAAAATGAATCAAGAATAAAAAATCTCTGTATCACACAAATATTATTTTTTCTGGCAAATGCAACTATATTATGCTTTGTTGTTATTATTCCATCAGCTTTTGTATGAGCCATAAGATAATCTACACCATAATTTGAACTGGAAAGTCCTTCTATCATATCCACATGAACAAAAACTATTTTATCTGCCTCTTTTAGTTTTTCAACAATTACTTGAATATTTATTAAATTTGACATAATAACAAAAACTATTTCACTTCCACATTCTGCTGCTTCCTTTAAACCATTTTCATTTTTTATTGCTGGTATTATAGGATTCCTTTCTAAAATTTCTTTTATATTCATAGCTATGTCCCCCATATTTCTTTGTACGCTATTTTCATTTTATATTTTTATTTATATGCTGTCAATAAAAATATATATTACAGATTTAAATGTATAAATATAACAAAAGGATACTGCATAAAGCAATATCCTTTTTATAATTTTAATTTATAGCTGTTTCTTCTTTTATTTTTTCGCATTTCTTTCTTGGATGAAATTCCATATATTCATCTGTTGCTTTTACAACTAATTTATAAAGCACAAGAAGTGCAATTAAATTTGGAAGAGCCATAAGTCCATTGAATAAATCTGAAAGATTCCAAACTAAATCAACTTTTGCCATAGAACCTAAAAGTATAAAGCATATAACTATCACCTTATAAATATTCATAGCTTTATTTCCAAATAAATATTTTACATTTGCAATTCCAAAATAATACCATCCTATTATAGTTGAAAGTGCAAAGAAGAAAAGACAAACTGCTATAAATACTCCTCCTAAATTACCAAGAGCTAATTTGAATGCGGTCTGAGTAAGAGCTATCCCTGGAATACTATCTATTAATGCTTTGTCTGTTAAATCAACTTTCATTATTATAACAAGAGCTGTACATGTAAGAACTACAAATGTATCTATAAATACAGTTATTATTGCTACTGCTCCTTGCTCACAAGGATGATCAACTTTTGCAACTGCATGAGCATGAGGAGTTGAACCCATTCCTGCTTCATTGGAGAATAATCCTCTTGCAACTCCAAATCTTATTGCTTGTTTTATTGTTATACCAAATGCTCCTCCCATAACTGCAGTTGGATTAAAAGCACCTACAAATATCATTTTTATTGCTGGAAATATATGAGTTACATTCATACACACTATTATTAAAGAAGCACCTACATATAGACCTGCCATAACAGGAACAATTTTTTCTGTGAATGATGCTATTCTTTGAGTTCCTCCCCAGAATATAAATCCTGATACTACAGCAACTCCTATTCCTACATACACAGGAGGGATTGGAAATTCATTACTAAATGCTGCTGCTATTGAATTTGACTGAACTGCATTTCCCATAAATGAAAGAGCTAAAATACATGAGAATCCAAAAAAAGCTGCAAGACCTTTACTAAACCAGTTTTCCCCAAGTCCTTCACTAATATAAAAAGCAGGTCCTCCTATAACTTCTCCACCAATTTTCTTTTTATATACTTGACCTAAAACTGCTTCTGCATAAACTGTTGCCATTCCAAAAAAAGCACTCATCCACATCCAGAAAATTGCTCCAGGACCTCCTGCTGCAATAGCTGTTGCTGCTCCTGCAAGATTTCCTGTTCCTACTTGTGCTGCTACTGCTGTTGCCAAAGACTGAAATGAACTCATTCCTTCTGCTCCTGCAGCTTCACCATTTAAGTTTACACCTTTTACTACTTTTGTATAACCTTCTCCAAATTTCCTGACCTGAATAAATTTCAGTTTAATCGTATAGAAAATTCCTGTTCCTATTAATAAAAATATTAACAGTGAATTCCATACAAATCCGCTCACATTTTGAACTATCTGATTTAGTTCTTCCATACTCATCACTTCCTTAAAATTTTATAAATTTGAACAGAAAATTTTCTGCTTTTTAATTATTTTATCTTTGTATTTTTCCATTTAAAAGATTAAAAAGTATAGGTTATGATACCATATATTCCTAAAAATTAAAACTATTTTTTACCTTTTTTTAAAACTTTTTTATTTTTTGTATTTTTATGTATTTTTTAAATTCTTTTAATTCTTTTTTAAAACATATATTTTTAAAATTTTTTCATGATTACTCTTTATATAATATCTCCATTTTTTATAATTTCTATATTTTTAAAGAAATTCAGATTTTATAATACTATTAATTACATTTTATAAATTTTAAAAACAAGCTTCACTTTTTAAAAAATCAATACTTATTTTTTAGTATATTTTATCAAAAATTTATAAATATATGTAAAAATTATAAAGAAATTTTTTATAATTATAATTTTATCAATTAAATTTTATATATTTTCAGTTATATAAAAAGACAGTTTTTATTTTTATACTATTTTTTTAGCACTACATTAATTTAATCTTTATTTTTCAATATAAAAAATAACCTCAGCATAAATATACCAAGGTTATTTTCTATTTTTTATTCTATTATCTTGTATTATCTTGAGTAGTTAGGTGCTTCTTTTGTTATTTGAATATCATGTGGGTGACTTTCTTTTAATCCTGCACCAGTTATTTTAACAAATTTTCCATTTAATTGAAGATCTCTTATTGTAGGAGTTCCACAATATCCCATTCCTGCTCTGATTCCTCCACAAAGTTGGAATATAACATCTTTAAGATCTCCTCTGTAAGCTATTCTTCCTTCAATTCCTTCTGGAACTAATTTCTTAGCATCGTTTTGGAAGTATCTGTCTTTTGAACCTCTCTTCATTGCTGCAAGAGAACCCATTCCAACATAAACTTTATATCTTCTTCCTTCATAAATTACTTCTTCACCAGGAGCTTCTTTTGTTCCAGCAAGAACTCCTCCAAGCATTACACAGTCAGCACCACAAGCAAGTGCTTTAACTATATCTCCAGAAAGTTTAATTCCTCCGTCAGCTATAACTCCTATTCCTCTTTCTTTACATACTTGATATACATCATTTACAGCTGTTAATTGAGGAACTCCAACCCCTGCAACAACCCTTGTTGTACAAATAGAAC
The DNA here is from genome assembly GCF_021531595.1 of Fusobacterium perfoetens. Classification (NCBI taxonomy): domain Bacteria; kingdom Fusobacteriati; phylum Fusobacteriota; class Fusobacteriia; order Fusobacteriales; family Fusobacteriaceae; genus Fusobacterium; species Fusobacterium perfoetens. Next base: position 45,089 of record NZ_JADYUD010000001.1, on the reverse strand, counting down.
CAGGTCCTATACCAACTTTAACAGCATCTACACCAGCTTCAATAAGAGCAAGTGCTGCTTCAGCAGTAACTATATTTCCAGCAACTAATTGAATATCTGGGAAAGCTTCTCTTATTTCTTTTACTCTTCTTATAACACCAGCTGAATGACCATGAGCTGAGTCTACAGTAATAATATCTGCTCCAGCTTTTACAAGAGCTGCAACTCTTTCAAGAGTATCATTTCCTACACCTACTGCTGCTCCTACTCTTAATCTTCCATGTTCATCTTTACAAGCATTTGGATATTCAACTATTTTATCTATATCTTTTATAGTTATTAATCCTTTTAAATATCCGTTATCATCAACTATTGGAAGTTTTTCTATTCTATTTGATATTAATATTTCTTTAGCTTCTTCTAATCCTGTTCCAACAGGAGCTGTAATAAGGTTTTCTTTTGTCATTACATCAACAACAGGAGTTTCATAATCTTTTCTATATTTTAAGTCTCTGTTTGTTATAATTCCTATTAATTTTCCATCTTCTTCTATTACAGGAAGACCTGATATTTTATATTGTCCCATTAACTCATCTGCATCTGCAAGAGTACAGTCTTTTGTTAAAGTAATAGGATCTTTTATCATTCCGCTTTCATTTCTTTTAACTTTATCTACTTCTTTTGCCTGCTCTTCAATAGTCATATTTTTATGAATAAATCCTAATCCACCTTGTCTTGCAAGAGCTATAGCAAGATCTGCTTCAGTTACTGTATCCATAGCAGCACTTAAAATAGGTACATTTAAAGTTATCTTCTTTGTAAGCTGAGTTTTTAAGTTAATGTCTTGAGGTAATACATGAGATTCTGCTGGTATTAACAGAACATCATCAAAAGTAATTGCTTCTTTTACAATTTTTCCATTCATTGTATACATTTCTTTTTTACTCCTTTTTATATTAATTTTTTAAATTTATTTTTTTAAATTTTTACTAGATATAAGAATTATTATACCACATCTTTCGCACCTATGTCATGTCTAAAAAATAATTTTTTACATTTTATTTTTTCAACATCACGATATGCTTTTTCTTTCGCTTCAGCAAGAGTATCTCCCTCTGCTACAACAATTAAAACTCTTCCTCCATTAGTATAAAGTTTTCCATTTTCTTCTTTAGTTCCCATGTGGAAAAGAATAGATCCCATTCCATCTTCAATTTCTATTTGAGCATTTGAAGTTGAAGAAGCTGGATATCCTTCAGAAGCTAAAACAACACCAACTGTTGTTTTTTCGCTCCATTTTACTTCAGTTTCTTTTCCATCCATTATATCAAGAATTAACTTTACAAGGTCGCTTTCCATTCTTGGAAGAATTGCTTCTGCTTCAGGATCTCCAAATCTTGCATTAAACTCTATAGTTTTAACACCATCTTTAGTATCCATTATTCCTGCAAAAATAAATCCTGTAAAAGGAAGTCCTTCTTTTTTAAGTCCTTCAAGAGTAGGTCTTATGATTTCATTTACACTTGCATCTATTATCTCTTTTGTAACTCTTCTTACAGGGGAATACACTCCCATTCCTCCTGTATTAGGTCCTTTATCTCCATCAAAAACTCTTTTGTGATCTTGTCCTACTTCAAGAGGAATAACTTTATCTTCATGAGCAAGAGCTATAAGTGAAAACTCAAATCCATCAAGATACTCTTCAATTACAACTTTATTATCAGGAATTGCAAAAGCTATTTCAAGAGCTTCCATAGCTTCTTCTATTTTCATTGCAACAGTTACACCTTTTCCTGCTTTAAGCCCATCTTCTTTTATAACAATAGGAGCTCCATGTTTTAAAACATAAGCTTTTGCTTTTTCAAAATCTGTAAATGTTTCATATGCTCCTGTAGGAACATTATATTTATTCATAATATGTTTTGCAAAATCTTTACTGCTTTCAAGTCTTGCAACATCTTTTCTTGGTCCAAATATTTTAAGACCTTTTGCTTCAAAAGCATCTGCTGCACCTAAAGCAAGTGTTGTTTCTGGCCCTACAACTGTTAAATCTATTTTTTCTTTCTCTGCAAAATCTGCAAGAGCTTCTATATCACTATCTTTAATATCTACATTTATTCCAAAAGTAGCTGTTCCTGGATTTCCTGGAGCTATATATACTTTTTCAACAAGAGGACTTTGATTTAATTTCCATGCAAGAGCATGTTCTCTTCCACCTTTTCCTATAACTAATATTTTCATTTAAAATACTCCTTATAATATTTATGATTAGTGTTTGAAGTGTCTCATCTTAGTAAATACCATTGCTATTCCATTAGCATTACATACATCTATTGAAAGTTGATCTTTTATAGAACCACCAGGCTGAATTATAGCTTTTACTCCGTGTTTAACTGCAAGTTCAACTGTATCAGGCATTGGGAAGAAAGCATCAGATGACATATATGAACCTTTTGATTTTTCTCCAGCTTGTTCAAGAGCTATTTTCGCAGCTCCTACTCTGTTCATTTGTCCTGCCCCAATTCCTAGAGTTTGATTTCCTTTACTTATTACTATTGCATTTGATTTAACATTTTTAACAACTTTCCATCCAAATAGCATTTCTTCAATATCTTCTGCTGTAGGTTTTGTTTCTGTAACACATACTAAGTCTTCTGCTGTTATTGTTCCATAATCTATATCTTGAACAAGAAGTCCATCATTTACTCCCATTACTCTTTGTTTATTAATTATTTCTTGATTAATATCAAGAGTCATAAGTCTTATATTTTTCTTAGTCATTAAAATTTCAAGAGCTTTTTCTGTAAATGCAGGAGCTATTACTATTTCTAGGAAAAGTTTATGAAGTTCTGTTGCAACATCTTCATCTATAGTATCATTTACTGCAACTATTCCTCCAAATATAGAAACAGGATCTGCTGCATAAGCTTTATCCCATGCTTCTCTTAATGTGTTTCCAAGTCCTACTCCACAAGGATTTGTATGTTTTACTGCAACTACAGCTTTCTTACCATCTTTAAATTCTCTTAATATTTCAATAGCTCCATTAGCATCTTGGATATTGTTATAAGATAATTCTTTACCATGAAGTTGTTTTGCACCAGCTATTGAATATCCTGTCATTGGACAAGCATAGAATGCTGCTGATTGATGAGGGTTTTCCCCATATCTTAAATCCTGAACTTTTTCATAAGTAAGAGTCATTTTTTCTGGGTATTCTATTCCTAATTTTTTTGTTAAGTAACCAGCTATAAGAGCATCATAAGCAGCTGTTGTTCTGAATACTTTTGCTGCAAGAAATTGTCTGAACTCTAAAGTTGTATCTCCATGTTCTTTGATTTCTGCTAAAACTCTTTCATAATCTGCAGGATCTACACAAACAGTTACAAATTTATGATTTTTAGCAGCACTTCTTAACATACTTGGCCCACCAATATCTATATTTTCAATAAGCTCTTCGTGTGTTCCTCCTTTTTTTAGAGTTTCTTTAAAAGGATAAAGATTTACAACTACTAAATCTATAAGTTCTATTTTATTTTCAACTAAGTCTTTCATATGTTCTTCATTGTCTCTTACACAAAGAAGTCCTCCATGTACATTTGGGTGAAGAGTTTTTACTCTTCCATCCATCATTTCTGGAAAATGAGTTATATCAGAAATAGAAAGAGTTTTAAGTCCTGCATCATCAAGAGCTTTTTTAGTTCCTCCTGTTGATATTATTTCATATCCTAATGTACTTAATTCTTTTGCAAACTCTACTATTCCTGTTTTATCTGAAACACTTATCAATGCTCTTTTCATTTATTTTCTTTCCTCCTCAATCTTTTCACAAAGCTCTTTTAAAATCATAGGGTAAATTCTATGTTCTATTTTATGAATTTCCTCTTCTAACTTTTCTAAATCCCATGATTTTTCAATTTTTAATTTTTCCTGATAAATTATTTCTCCTGAATCTACTCCTTCATCTACATAATGAATTGTAACACCAGTTTCTTCAGCACCAGCTCTGAAAGCATCTCCTATTCCATCTTTTCCTGGGAAGTTTGGAAGATATGCAGGATGAATATTTATAATTTTATTTCTGTAAGCATTTAATAAAACTTCCGAAATTATTTTCATATATCCTGCAAGAGCAATAAGTTCTATACTATTATCTCTTAAAATTTTTATTATTTTTTCTTCATACTCTTTTTTATCAGCACATTCTTTTAAAGAAACTACATAACATGGAATCCCTAAATTTTCTGCTCTTTTTATTGCAAAAGCATTTTTCTTATCTACAATAAGAAGTTCTATAGAGCATGGAGAGTGTTTCCACTCTCTGCTCGTTTTTACTATGCTTTCAAAATTCCCTCCATTTCCTGAAGCAAATACAGCTACTCTTACCATATAAGGTCTACTCCTTCACCTTCAACTATTTCTCCAAGAACCACAGGTTTTTCTCCATTAGCTTTTAAAACTTCCATTGTTTCAGAAACTTTATCTTCATCAACAACTATCATGAATCCAATACCCATGTTGAATACATTGTACATATCTTCTTTAGGTACATCTCCCTCTTTTGCAAGGAATTTGAAAATTTCAGGAGTATCAATTACTTTTGTATCTATTCTTGCTTGAAGTCCTTCTGGAAGAATTCTAGGTACATTTTCATAGAAACCTCCTCCTGTAATGTGACACATTCCATTCACTTCTACTTTTTCAAGAAGAGCTTTTATTGTTTTAACATAAATTCTTGTTGGAGCAAGAAGAGTTTCTCCTAAAGATTTTCCTCCAAATACATCTTTATATCCATTTAAATCTAACTTTTTATCTTTCATAACTATTTTTCTTACAAGAGAGAATCCATTTGAATGAACTCCTGAAGAAGTAAGTCCGATGATTTTATTTCCTTTTTTAACTTTTGCCCCTGTTATTAATTTACTTTTTTCTACAACACCAACACAGAATCCTGCAAGATCGTAATCTCCTACTTCATACATATCAGGCATTTCTGCTGTTTCTCCTCCTATAAGCCCACATTCTGAAAGAACACATCCATCAGCAACACCTTTTACTATTTGTTCTATCTGTTCTGGGAAGTTCTTACCTACTGCAACATAGTCTAAGAAAAATATAGGCATAGCCCCTTGTACAAGAACATCATTAACACACATAGCCACAACATCTTGTCCTATTGTGTCGTGCTTATCCATTTCAAAAGCAAGCATAAGTTTTGTTCCAACTCCGTCTGTTCCACTTATAAGAACAGGTTCTTTATATCCTAAAGATGATAAATCAAACATTCCTCCAAATGCACCTAAACTGTCAATCATACCTTTTACTTTTGTTCTTTCAACATGAGATTTTATTCTTCTCACTGATTCATATCCAGCTTCTAAGTTTACACCTGATTCCATATATTTTTTACTCATCTTTATTTACCTTCCTTTTCTTCTTTAAATTTTTTTTCTAAACCAAACAGATATGTTGGATAGTTTTTATCAAAGCACGCTGCACAGATATTATTTCCAAGACCTTTTCTAAGTCCTTCTACTGATAAAAATGCTAATGAATCTGCAGCTATATATTCTCTTAATTCTTCTAAATTCATTCTTGCACTTATTAAATCTTTAAGACTTGATGTATCAACTCCGTAGAAACATGGAGCTATCATTGCAGGAGAAGCTATTCTTACATGAACCTCTTTTGCTCCTGCTTCTTTTAATAATTTAATTATATATTTACTTGTTGTTCCTCTTACTATTGAATCATCTACAAGAACTATTTTCTTTCCTGCTATTACAGATGACATAGGAGAAAGTTTCATTTTTACTCCTCTTTCTCTTTCTTGCTGTGTTGGCTGAATAAATGTTCTTCCTATGTAACGGTTTTTAATAAGTCCTGTTTCATATGGAAGTCCTGATCCATCAGCATATCCAACTGCTGCTGAAAGTGATGAATCTGGAACACCTATTACCATATCTGCCTCTGGACAAGGGCTTTCTTCTGCTAAAATTCTTCCACATATTCTTCTTGATGTATGAACATTAAGACCATTGATTGTACTGTCTGGTCTTGAGAAATAAATAAATTCCATTGAACACATTTTATCTTGTGTACAGTTTGTATAGAATATTGATTTTAAACCTTCTTTATTTATTTTTATAATTTCTCCTGGTTTTACACTTCTCATGAATTTTGCTCCAAGAGTTTCAAAAGCAACTGTTTCTGAACTTATTACATAACCTTCACCAAGTTCTGCAATTGAAAGTGGATGAAGTCCATTTTTATCTCTTACTGCATATATTGTGCTTCCTGTCATAACTACAAAAGAGAAAGCTCCTTCAAGTTTTGAAACTGCTTTTGTAAGTTTTTCAGTAAAAGTTCCTGACTCTTTTTGGATAAGATGACATAAAATTTCACTGTCTGAAGATGATTGGAATATACTTCCTTCAAATTCAAGTTGCATTCTAAGCTGGTCTCCATTTACTATTCTTCCGTTGTGAGCAACAGAAAAATCTCCAAGATGTGAACGAACTAGAAGTGGCTGAATATTTTCTATCCCAGGAGATTTTACATCTCCCATTCTTACATGTCCTATTGCCATATTTCCTTTTAGTTCAGAAATATTTTCACTATTGAAAACTTCTATTACAAGACCATTTCCTCTATGTCTTAAAATATGACCATTGTCAGAAGTTGCTATTCCTGCTCCTTGTTGTCCTCTGTGTTGAAGTGAGTGTAGTCCATAATATGTAAGCTGAGCTGCATTTTCCACATTGTAAATTCCAAACACTCCACATTCTTCATGTATTTCATCTAATATATAATCAAATTCTCTCATTTTTATTTTTCCTCTTCCTTATTTTATACGACCTGTATGATATTAAAATTTAACAAAATATACCAAAATACAATGCCTTCTCATCTGAAGTTTTCTTTATTATTTTTTAAAGAAGTTTACTCCATTCTGGAAGATATCCTGCATCTTTTCTCCGTAAATATTTTTAAATGTTCCATCTTCATAACGCTCTGAGTGTCCCATTTTTCCAAGGATTTGTCCGTCCTTAGATGTAATTCCTTCAATAGCATAATATGAACCATTAAGGTTATATTTTCCATCCATTGTAGGTTCTCCTTCAAGGTTACAGTATTGAGTTGCAACCTGTCCATTTTCAAATAATTCTTTTGCAAACTCTTCACTTACTACAAACTTTCCTTCTCCATGAGAAAGTGTCATTGAATGCATATCTCCTATTTCAAAAGATGAAAGCCAAGGAGATGAATTAGAAGCTATTCTTGTTGTAGCAATTCTTGAAATATGACGGTTAATGTCATTTCTAAATAATGTAGGAGAGTTTTCATTTAATTTATCCATATCTCCATATGGTAAAAGTCCTGATTTTATTAAAGCTTGGAATCCATTACAAATACCTAACATCAATCCTTCTTTTGCTAAAAATTCTTTTATAGCAGCTTTAACTTTTGGATTTTGTAATATATTTGTTATAAATTTACCAGAACCATCTGGCTCATCTCCTGCACTGAATCCTCCAGGAAGTGCAACTATCTGAACTTCTTTTATTTTTCTGCTAAGCTCCTCTATTGAAGCTTCCATATCTTTAACTGTAAGATTATTAATTACAAATATCTCTGCTGCTCCTCCAGCTCTTTCAAATGCTTTTGCTGTATCATATTCTGAGTTTGTTCCTGGGAATGCAAGAACTAAAACTTTTGGTGTATCATATAATACTGAAGCTTTCTGTTTCATATTTCCTTTTTTCTCTACAGGAGTAAATACTTTTTTATCTTCTGCATTTGTATTATAAGGATAAATTTTTGCATATCTTTCTTCCCAATCAGATAATGCTTTATCTATATTTATTACTGCTCCGTTTATTCTTATTTCTTTTGTATCTTCCACTGTTCCTAAAAGAATTCCAAATGATAATTTTTTCTTAGTTTCAACAACTATTGCTCCAGGCATAAGATCAAATAATTCTGCATCTGTATCAACATTTATTCCAAGTTTATTACCAAATGTCATCTTCATTAATGCTTCTGCTACTCCTCCAAATTTTACAACTGAAGCTGATACTACATTTCCTGCAAGCATTTCTTTTCTTACATTGTCAAATACTGCTTTCACTGTATCATATTTTGGAGTGAAATCTTCATTATATTCAGGTTTTACTAAATAAATATAATTTCCTGCTGCTTTAAATTCAGAAGAAACTATATTCTGAGTTTTTTCTGTTGTTACTGCAAAAGATATCAATGTAGGAGGGACATCTATATTTTTAAATGTTCCACTCATACTGTCTTTTCCTCCAATAGCAGGAGTTTCAAACTCAACCTGAGCTTCAAGTGCTCCAAGAAGTGCCATAAATGGTTTTCCCCATCTTGAAGGTTCTTTTCCAAGTCTTTCAAAATATTCTTGGAAAGTAAGTCTTGCTTTTTTATAATCTGCTCCTACAGCAGTAAGTCTTGCAAGAGATTCTATTACTGCATAAATTGCTCCAAGATATGGAGATTTTTCAGAAATGTAAGGATTAAATCCATAAGTCATAACTGAAGCTGTATTTGTAAATCCTAGTGTTGGGAACTTCTGAACGCTTCCTTCACTTTCTGTAAGTTGGTATTTTCCTCCATAAGGCATAAGCACTGTTGAACGACCTACTGTTGAGTCAAACATCTCTACCATTCCTCTTTGAGAAGCTACATTCATATCCTTTAATGTTGCAGTAAGTTTTTCTTCAACAGTTCCTGTTTTATCTGATTTAAATATTTCTTCTTTAACTGGAGCAATAACTTTTACATCTTGTTCTTGTCTTACTCCATTTGTATCAAGGAAACTTCTTGCTATGTCAACTATTGTTTCCCCTCTGAATTTAATTACTAGATTTTCTTTTTCTGTTACTTTTGCAACTAATCTTGTTTCAAGATTTTCTTCTTTCATTAATGCTTCAAATTTTTCTCTGTTTTCAGGAGCTATAACAACTGCCATTCTTTCTTGAGATTCACTTATTGCAAGTTCTGTTCCACTAAGTCCAAGATATTTTACTGATACCATATCTAAGTTTACTTCTATTCCTCTTGCAAGTTCTCCAATTGCTACTGAAACTCCTCCAGCACCAAAGTCATTTGATTTTTTAATAAGCTTTGTTACTTCAGGATTTCTGAAAGCTCTTTGAATTTTTCTTTCTATTGGAGCATTACCTTTTTGAACTTCTGAAGAACATTTAGTAAGAGATGAGTCATTGTGCTCTTTAGATGATCCTGTAGCTCCTCCTACACCATCTCTTCCTGTTTTACCACCAAGAACTATTACAAGATCTCCTGGTTTTGGTTCTTCTCTTAAAACATACTCTTTTTTAACTGCTCCAACTACTGCTCCAACTTCCATTCTTTTTGCTTTATATCCATTATGATATATTTCTCTTACAAATGTTGTTGCAAGCCCTATTTGGTTTCCATAAGAAGAATATCCATGAGCTGCTCCTTTTGAAATTCTTACTTGAGGAAGTTTATTAGGAAGTGTATCCTCAAGTTTTTCACATATATCTCCTGCTCCTGTTATTCTCATTGCTTGATACACATATGCTCTTCCTGAAAGAGGATCTCTTATTGCTCCTCCAATACAAGTACTTGCTCCTCCGAAAGGTTCTATTTCTGTTGGATGGTTATGAGTTTCATTTTTAAACATTAAAAGCCATCTTTCAGTTTTTCCATCAACATCAATATCTACTTCTATGCTACAAGCATTTATTTCATCAGTAATCTCCATATCATCAAGCTTACCGATTTTTCTCATATATTTTCCACCAAGTGTTCCCATATCCATAAGAGTCATAGGTTTTTTATTTCCATGAACTTCTTTTCTAAGTTCAAGATATTTTTCATATGCTCTTTGAATTGCTTCTGTCATCTCACCTTTTTCTATTGTTACACTTTTTAAGAATGTTTCAAAAGTTGTATGTCTGCAGTGATCTGACCAATAAGTATCAAGAACTTTTATTTCTGTTTCTGTAGGATCTCTGTCTTCTTCTATAAAGTATTTTTGAATATGCTCTAAATCATCAGCTGTCATTGCAAGTCCATTATCACTTACAAATTTTTCAAGCTCTTCTCTTGAAAGTTTTCTAAATCCTTCAAGAACAGGAACTGGTTCAACTGTTACATCTTCATTATTTTCAAGTATGCTTAAATCTTTTTCTCTTGTTTCAACAGGGTTTATTAAGTATTTTTTTATTTTATCAAGATCTTTTACTTCTCCATAAAATATAATTACTCTTCCACTTTTTATTGTAACGCTATCTTTACTATTTAGAAGTGCAAGACATTGTTCTGCTGAGTCAGCTCTTTGATCATATTGTCCTGGAAGATTTTCTATTGCTACATAAGTTTTTCCATTTAAGTCAATTTCATCATAGACATTATCTGTTACAGGTTCTGATAAAACTTTAGTTTTCAAAAGTTTTACATCCTCTTCATCACAGTTAAAAACATCATAAACATTATATAATTCTGCTCTTGTAAGTCCAGTCTCATATAAGTTTTCTCTGATTTCATTTAATATTGAATTTCCTTCAACCTGAAATCCTTGTTTTTTAGAAACAAAAATTCTCTTATTCATCTTTCCTCCATATTATAAATGTTTTAATATTATTATTTCCTGTCCCAAAATTTATTTAGCAAGTTCTTCTGCTCTCTTTATAAGCTCTTCTAGATTTTCACCTGTTATATTAAGGTGTCCCATTTTTCTGTCAGTTTTAGCTTCTCCCTTGCCATACATATAAAGTTTTTCATTAGCCCTAAGTTCTGCTTTTTCTATTCTCTCAACATCTTGACCTAAAATATTAAGCATTACACTTTTTTTAATAAGTTTAGGATCTTCAAGATGTTTTCCACATATACCCTCTATTTGTAAGTCAAACTGTGATTTATCACAACCATCCATTGTATAGTGAGCACTGTTATGAGGTCTTGGAGCCATTTCATTTACATATATTTCTCCATCTTTTCCATAAAAATATTCTATTGCAAGAGGTCCTACAAAATTAAGTCCCTCTATAATTTTTTTTGTTATCTCTTTTACTTTTTCCTGAACTTCTTCAGATATTCTTGCAGGAGCTATTGTTATATGAAGTATTCCATTTTTATGAATATTCTCTACAACTGGAAAAACTCCTACTGAACCATCTGTACTTTTTACTGCTATACATGAAAGTTCACATTGAAAATCAACCATTTGTTCCAAAATATATTCTCTGTCAGAAAGTTCAGCAACAGCTTTTTCAAAATCTTCTTTATTTCTTAGAACCCATTGTCCTTTTCCGTCATATCCTCCCATAGAAGTTTTTAAAATTGACGGATAACCAATTTCTTCTACTGCTTTTTTTAAACTTTCTTTATCTGTAACTGCTCTGAACTCAGCTGTTTTTATTCCAAGATTATTTATACTGCTTTTTTCTCTAAATCTATGTTGACTTATATATAAAGGTCTTCTTCCTTGAGGAATATATCCTCCATTTTCTTCTAATATATCTATAGATTCTGAAGGTACATTTTCAAATTCATAAGTTACTACACTTGAATTTTTTGCAATATATACAAGACTTTCTTTATCATCATAAGGTTTAGCAAGATGTAAATCTGCCTCAAGAGCTGCACAAGCTGCTTTTGAAGGTTCAAGAACCATTGTCTTATATCCCTGTCTCTTAGCACTTTCACATAACATCTTTCCAAGCTGTCCTCCTCCAAGAACTGCTATCCATTTTCCTTTTTCTATAAGCATTATGCCTCAACCTCACTTGTTCTTAAAACTTCATCTCTCTGTTCAGTTCTAAATTTTTCAAGCTTAGCTGCTACTTCTTCATCCATAAGAGCTATTATTTCACTTGCAAGTATTCCTGCATTTTTTGCTCCAGAATTTCCTATTGCTACAGTTCCAACAGGAATTCCTCCTGGCATTTGAACTATTGAAAGAAGTGAATCCCATCCACTTAAAGCTTTTGACTGAACAGGAACTCCTATTACAGGAAGTGGTGTAAGACTTGATACCATTCCTGGAAGATGTGCTGCTCCCCCTGCTCCTGCTATTATTACTTTAATTCCTCTTTCTTTTGCTGATTTTGCATACTCAAACATAAGTTCAGGTGTTCTGTGAGCTGATACAATTTTTACTTCATAATCAACTCCAAATCTCTTCAGCATTTCAATAGCATTTTCCATTGTAGGAAGATCTGATCTGCTTCCCATAATAACTCCAACTCTTGCCATTTATTTTCCCCTCCAAAACTTTATTCATTAATTTTAAAAATTTTATATAATTTATTTGAAGCGAACTAAAATTTTAATAAATAAAAATTTCAGTTCATCACATTTATTAGTCGTTGGAATTTCCTTCTAGTTATTTGACTCCCATAAATGTGAAAAAAAAGCACGCTACGAAAGTGCAGACCGTTACTAAACCGTCTGCACACTCATAGCGTGCATAATTTCATTTTTCTTTTCTATATTAATTAACCCAATTAAATTTGTCTCGTTAAACTTGCTGCTTAATGTCCTTTTATTCCTTTTAAAAATAAAACACATTGTCTCTCTGTCTCCTCATTATACATAATTATAAAGAACGAAAAATTAACCCAATTTTTCTTGAAGCAACACAGCTACAACGAAGTTATAATATTCATTATTCCCAAATTATAGTTCTAAGTTATATCTTTGATGCTTATAGTCTGCTAATTTAAGGTTTGCAGGTAGAAACTTGTCGTCCATATCACGACTATTATATAAGCGATTATTTATTTGTCTTTATAATCTTAGAATAACACATTTGAGAAAATATTTCAACTTTTTAATACTTAAAAATGTAAAGTTTTATAACATTTTCATTTTTTGTCTTATTTTCATAGAATTTTGTTTTAATATAAATCACATTCATGTTACAAAAATTAAAAAGAAAATTATATTTTTAATTTTTTTCTTAACATATGTTTTTATCTTTTTTAAATTTCTATTTCTCTTTTTTCTTCAACTGCTCTCATAAGTGCATCTACTACTTTTATTGAAGCAAATCCCTCTTCTGCTGGAACAGGAGATTTTTTATTCTCTAAAATAGTTTCAACAAAAGCATCTATTACCCCTGTCTTTGTCTGATTATCATTTGTTTGAATTGCTTCAACTTCAAGTTCTGTTACACTTCCATCTTCATAAATAATTTTTATCTGATATTTAGGATCATCATATATTCTTATGATTCCTTTTTCAAGATATAATATTGTAGAATTATCTTCCTGGCCATAATATGTCCAGCTGAAAATTCCAGTTCCTAATATTCCACTTTTCATTTTTAAAATACACACTGTATTATCATAAACTTCTATAGGTTCTCCATTCTCAAAAGTTTTATCTAGAGCTCCTCCCATTCCTGAAACTGCTGTGAATTCATCTCCAGTTAAGAATCTTATAAGATCAAGTTTATGAACTCCTAAATCTCCTATAACTCCATACTGACTTCTTTCTTTCTTGAAAAACCATGTATTTTTTGACTTGCTCTCTGTCCAAGATTCAGGTCCTCCATGGCCAAAAGTTGTTCTGAAAGTTATAACTTTTCCCATTTTTCCGCTTTCTATTATTTCTTTTACTCTTTTATGTGCTTCGGTAAATCTTTGATTATGGTCCATCATAAAAATTTTTCCTGTTTCTTTTTGTACTCTCACTATTTCTTCTGCCTGCTCTAAAGTCTTTGCCATAGGTTTTTCACAAAGTACATGTTTTCCACATTTCATTGCAGTTGTAGAAATAAGGCAGTGCATATCATTAGGAGTACAATCACTTACAGCTGTTATTTCAGGATTACTTAAAATTTCCATATAATCATCAACAGCTTTTCCTCCAAACATTTCTGCCATAAGCTCAGCTCTTTTTTTATTAATATCATAAAAGGCTATTATTTCAACATTAGGATTATCTCTATATTCAGGTGCATGCCTTTTTTCTGTTATTGAACCACATCCAATTATTCCTATTTTTATTTTTTTCATTTTACTTAATAACCTCCAGAAATAATTTATAATTTTTCACTTAAAAATTTATAACCTAAAGTAAGCCCCTCTTTAACTTTTTCTAAAGTATCTTGATATTCTAAATCTTCATGTTCAATTATAACCTCATCGTCATATCCTATTTCTTTTAGAACAGCCATAAACTTGTCCCAATCAATATCTCCTTTACCTGGCATTCTATGTCTCCAATATCCCATATCCCAATTATCTTTTCTATTAAGTTGTTTTCCAAAAATACTGTAGCAATTTTTTAATTTATCATGGAATACTTCTGTATCTTTTGCATGGACTTGAAAAATTCTATTCTTATAATTCTTAAGTCCCTCTAAATAATCTATTCCAAGCCATACAAGATGAGATGGATCATAGTTAAGACCAAAATTATCATACGGAAGTCTTTTAAACATTTCATCCCAAAGTTCAGGAGAATAAGAGATTGTTCCTGCCCATCCACTTTCATGCCAACCTGGCATTGAACAGTTTTCAATTATAATTCTTACATTTTTTTCTTTTGCATATTCTAAAATTGGTTTAAAAACTTTTTCCATTTCATCAAAATTATCTTCAATAGGAAGTGTCATATCCCTTCCTATAAAAGTTCCAACATTTTTTACTCCTAAAAGTGCAGCTGCTTCTATAACTTTTATCAAATGATTATTATATCCTTTTCTTCTTTCCAAATTATGATCAAGGTTATTATCATAATAAGCAAGAGTAGCTATTGTCATGTCTTTTTCTTTTAGAAAAGCATTTAATCTATCAGCCTCCTCTTTTGTAAAATTCACCACATCAATGTCACTTCCTGAATAATCTCTTGTATTCACTCTTGGCCAGCATGAAACTTCCAATGTTTTAAATCCTATTTTGCTTGCCCATTCTATTTTTTCATAAATAGAAACATCACCCATAATCCCTGTCAAAAATCCAAGCTTCATAATTTTAACCTCCATCATTTTGAAATTATAAGTTTTAATATTAAATTTAATCATTATTTTTTTTACTTTGGAATACTACAGCCAATACTATTATAATACCTTTTACTAATCCTGATAAAAATGGCGGAATACGAGCAGCAATCAAAATTCCTTCTATCATCTGAAGCATTACTGCTCCAAGAAATGTTCCAAATATTTTCCCTCTTCCACCATTCATTGCTGTTCCGCCTATTGCAACAGCTGCAATAGCATCCAACTCAAAAGCATTACCAACATTAGCTGCTGTTATAGAAGTAAGTCTTGATGCAAGAAGAAACGAAGAAACTCCAGTTAAAAGTCCTGTTAATGTAAAACATAAAGTTTTTATCCTATCCACATTTATCCCCGTAAGAAAAGCTGCATTTTCATTTGATCCCACAGCATAAACATATCTTCCAAACTTTGTATACTTTACCATAAGAGCCATAAGAATTGTTATAATTATAAAGATAATTGCAAGGTTAGGTATTCCAATGGTTTTTCCTGCAGCTATTTTTCTGAAACTCATAAGAATCTTCATATTTACATTAAAAGGGCCTCCCTGACCAAGCTGAACAATTATTGATCTATAAGCACTCATGGTAGCAAGAGTAACTATAAAAGGAGCCATTTTTCCTTTAGTTGTTATCACTCCATTTATTGTTCCTAAAACTATTCCAAATGCCATGCAGAATAGAAGCATTATAAAAGCACTTTCAGTTTTGTTTAAAACGACAACTCCAAGCCCTGCTATAAGAGCTGCCTGAGATCCAACTGATAAGTCTATCTGTCCTGAAATTATAATCAAAGTCATTCCTAAAGCTATTATTCCTTTTATAGAGGACTGAAGCATAAGAGTTGAAAGACTTGTCCAAGATAAAAAAGAATGATTTATTACGGTAGCTATTATTACAAGCACTAAAAAAGAAAAAATAAATGTATAATTAGAATATATATTTTTAAAAGTTAAATTATTTTTCAGCTGACTCATATTTTTTCCTCCAAATTTGCTCCTGTTGCATAGTGCATTATATTTATTTCGCTGAACTCATTTCTTGAAAGTTCTTTATTTATATGTCCTTTATACATAACAAAACATCTGTCTGCTACTTTATGTATCTCTGGATACTCTGAACTAAAAATAATAATACCCTTTCCTTTTTGTGCCAGTTCATTTATTATTTTATAAATTTCAAATTTTGCCCCTACATCTATTCCCTGTGTAGGATTATCAAGAATAATTACATCTGTATCCAGCTCAAGACATCTTCCAATCATTACTTTCTGTTGATTTCCTCCAGATAAAGATGTTATATAATCATTATAATGTCCTATTTTTGTAGACATTTCTTGCTTTCTTATGTTAAATTTTTCAATTTCTTCACTGTCTTTTATAAAGAAATTTTTATGTTTTGAAACAAAACTTCCTACTGAAAAATTATTCAATATACTCATATCTTTTATAATAGAACGCTCTTTTCTGTTTCTTTGCACCATACTTATTCCATGATTTACTGTATCTTTTATGTTCTTATAAGATAACTTTTCTCCTTTTACTCTTACCTCTCCCGTATCTATTTTGTGCACCCCATAAAGAGCCTCTGCAAGATAATCTCTTCCATCTCCATGAAGTCCTGTAACAGCAATGACTTCTCCTTTTTTAAGATTGAAACTTATATTACTGAATTTTCCTTTTAAAGAAATATCTTTTACTTCCATAAGTATTTCATCAGAAATTTTTTCTTTTTCTATTTGTTCATCAGCTATTTTTCTTCCTACAAGGAGTTCTGTCGCTCTTTTTTCATCTATATCTTTAAAATTTCCACTTTCTATAAAATTACCATCTCTTAAAACTGTGTACCTATCACATATACTGAAAAGCTCTGGCATTTTATGAGAAATATATATCATGCTCACTCCCTCTGACTTCAATTTTCTCATAAGAACAAATAACATTTCTATTTCTTTATTTGTAAGAGCTGTTGTAGGTTCATCCATTATTATAAGCTTAGCATGAAAAAGAAGAGCCTTAGCTATTTCTACAAGCTGTTTTCTTGATGTCTCCAAATTACCAACTTCTATCATTGGATCTATATCAAGATTCATTCTTTTAAAAACTTCTTCAGATTTTTTTATCATCTCTTTTCTATTTATAATTCCAAATTTATTTGTTATTTCTTCCCCAAGAAAAAGATTTTCATAAACAGTCAAATCATTTACAAGATTTAATTCTTGATGTATAAATCTTATTCCCATATTTTGAGTTTTTTTAGTAGTTAAATTATCATATTTTTCCCCGTCAAAATATATTTCCCCTTTTGTTGCTGAATATGTTCCAGCAAGAATATTCATAAGAGTAGATTTTCCTGCACCGTTTTCCCCTAATAAACCGTGAATCTCTCCTCTTTCTACATTTAAGGAAACTCCTTTTAGAGCTTCAACTGGACCAAAATACTTAGATATATTTTTCATCTCTAAAAGCATAGTGTTTTCCTCCTGAAATATTTTAATAAAGAGGCTGACTGTTGTTTTAGTCAGCCTCTTTAAAAATTATTTTATATTATTATTTCATCCCTATTAAAACCTTAAATACCACTTTCATATCTGATTTTCCACTGTTCACCCTTCATGTATTCTTTGTAGTTATTATTATCTATCATTTCAGTAGGTATCAAATATAATCCGTCAAATTTTTTACCTTCAAGTACTTCTGCCCCCATTTTAACAGCATCTCTTACCATTACAGGAGAGAATAAGAATGTAACTTGATCAAGTCCTAATTCTTGTTTATAAATATCAAATGTTTCTATATTTTCTCTTCTTCCACCAACACCAGTTATTAGTTTAATATTAAGTTTAGCTGGTCCTTGATAGTTCATTATTGCATCTATAACACCAAGCATAGGTTCATCGTCATGAGTAAATACAGCTTTTATGCTTTCAGCTTCTTCTTTGCTTACACTGTTTAAGAAAGTTTCCATTTGCTCTTGAGCTTTTGCTCTCTGCCAGTCTGTACTGAACTGCTGAACTATTTTTATATTTTTATCAGCTGTTCTTGCAAAACCTTCTGAACGCTGTTGAGGAACAGTAGAGTTATCTCCCTTAAACTCTATAATGTTTACAGTTCCTTTTTTCAAATCTTCTTCAAAATATTTATTTAAATATCTTCCTGTTTCTTCACCCACCGTAAAGTTATCTCCCATAACCTCAGCTGTAGGTTTAAATCCTTCTATCAGACGATCATAAATAATAAGAGGTATTCCTGCTTCAACAACTTTCATAGCTCCTGATCTAAGTTCATTTCCATTATGAGGCCAAAGAACTATACAATCAACTTTTTCATTAATTAATGTATCAAGCTGGTTATTTTGTTCAGATGCTTCTGCTGAAGTAAGGAATTTATATTCAAATCCTCCTTTTTTTGCATATTCTTCTGCTGCAGCTTTAGCATGTTTTATACTTTCACCTGTAAATCCATGAGTTGCATTAGGCATTACTATACCAAGCATTTTTGCAAAAGATACTACACTAAGTAATACTACTCCTACTAATACTTTGAAAAAACTCTTCATCAACAATACCTCCTTATATTTTTATAGGAGAAATTTCTCCCTATTTTAAAGACTTTCTATTTGTACTTTCCCTTACTATAAGTTCATGTTCAAGTATAATCTTTTCAGGAGTGACACTTCCATTTTCTATTATTTTTAAAAGCTGTTTTACAGATTCTTTTCCAAGTTCGTAACCAGGTTGTGATATAGTTGTAAGAGAAGGTTCTGTAACAGCAGAAAAATCAATATTATCAAATCCTACAACTGCTGCATCCTGAGGAATTTTTATATTCTTTAAATTCAAAGCTTTTATTATTCCTATTCCAAGCACATCTGAAACTGCAAATATCCCTGCATTTTCTATTTTTCTATTATTTAAAAGTATATTCATTTGTTTAAAGCTTTCTTTAATAGAGAGTTCATCTAAAATAATTTCATTTTCCCTTTTTAATTCTATTCCATTATCTTTTAAAGCTTCTATAAACCCTTCTCTTCTTAGAACTGAATATGTAAAATCTTTTTTCATTCTAAAAAGATAAAATTCTCTTTTTCCTATTGAAATTAGATGACTTGCTGCTTCATAAGCTGCTTTTTTATGATCTATTGTTATACAGGATAAATTATTTTCATCTATATATTCACTACATTGAACTATTCTATTATATAATCTTTCATCGTTTATCTTTTTTATTATTTTTTCTTTTGAAACTTTTTCCATAAGAATAACACCATCAACAAGTTTTTTATTAAGAAGATTCAAATAATCCAGAAGTTGTTCTTCTGATGAGTAACTACTTCCTAGTATTATATTATAACCTCTACTTCTTGCTGTAAGTTCAACTCCTTCAAGAATAGGAGAATAATATGGATTTGAAATTTCAGGAACTAAAATCAAGAGCATTCCACTTTTTGTTCTTTGTAAATTGCTAGCCATAAAATTAGGTGTATAATTTAATTTTTTTATAGCTTCTTCTACTTTTTTTCTTGTTTCTTCCTTTACTTTTTTTCTGTTTAAGACTCTTGAAACTGTTGCAGGAGATACACCTGCATATTCTGCAACATCATTTATCTTCATAAGGATCACCTTTTATTTTTTTGAAAACGATTTCATATTTATTTAATATCTATATACCCTTTATTTTTATTTTTGTCAATATAATATTGTACATTTTTTTCTTTTTATTTACATCAAAATCTTAAATAGTACAATTTTTACTAAAGATACAAAAATGATTTTTTAAATTTTTGAAAACGATTTTTTAAAAATATACTTTATTTTAATAGTCATTTATATTTTATTTTAACCACAAACTTGCCACATAACTTTGCTACAATAATTTGCAAAATTTAAAAAATTATTAATTTATTTCTATTTTTTAAATGAAAAAAATTGTATAATAATTTGTGTTAATTATTTTAATTGAGGGGTAAATATGCTTAATAAAAAAGAAAAATCAATTCTCATTTTATCATTTGCAGTTATTGTTCTTGGGGGAATAACTTGCGTAAATAAAAATAAGCTGGCTGATAATGTATCTTCAAGTCATATTTTAAATACAATTTATAAAAAGAATAATCATAAAAAAATTAAAAATGAAATTTATAGAAAAATAAGTGACAAAGACTTCCGTAAAATTATAAACGACCTTTCTTTTGAAAAACTTGAAGTCACAAATGATATTTTAAAAGAAACTGCCCTTGTTTCTGCCTTAAATAGCAACGATAAAAAAGACTTCTTAAAAAATCTTACATCTGAAAATCAAAGCTATGATAAAGCACAGAGCACATATAAAATTTTAAACGGATTTAATGCTCTTGAAACTATTTCTCCAGAATTTTCATCATACATAAAAAATGAATTCGGATATAATAAAGAAAATTTCAATATGAATATTATAAAAGAAATTCCAAATAGTATCATTCAAAAAGATAAACTTGTTAAGCTAACTTTAAATGAAAATCTAAAAAATATCATAAAAAACCTTTCTTATGATAATATTAATAAATTTAGTTCTCTTGTAGAAAAAAATCCATCTCTTGTAAAAATTCTTGAAAAACCTTTTAATTCAGAAGAAAAAGATAGATTTAATCTTAAAAGCCTTGATGAAAAATATTTTGCACAGGAACTTGATTTTGAAAATATGCAGGATATTTATGCAGTAAGCAGAGATATTGCTGCACTTGGAAACTTAGATTCTTCTTTAAAAGATTTTTTCAGAATAAATCTTTCTGACTTTGACTATAATAAAATAGCAAACTATGGTGGACTTTACTTATCTGACAGAAAAAATGAAATAGAAATTAACAAAGAATACACTTCTTATAATTATACTTTTGAAAATCCTTATATTAAACTTAATCCTTACAACAGAACTCCTCTTGGAGCTCTTGTAAATTTCAATACAGAATATAAAGATAATCCTATAAAAGTTACTATAAAAGGAATTGATGGAAATCCTGATTTCAGTTATGTTCTAAATAAAGTTTCAGAACAAGGAATTCCTGTTGTAGGACTTTATCCAAATACAAACAATAAAGTAAATATAAAAATACTTTCTAAAAATAAAAATTCTGTTATTAAAGAGAAAATTCTTTCTATAAAAACTGAAATTCTTGATGAAAGACTTCCTATAGTTGTAATAGAAAAAGATTACGAAGATTTATTCCCAGGAACTCTTGAGCCTGGAATGAACACAGCATCATTCATAACAGAAGAAAAATCTCTTCCTTTCATTTTTGATAATTATGGAAAAATAAGATATGTTTTTAATTGTGATGAAAATATGGGAAGAGTTATACTAAAAAAGGATAAGAATGACAGCTGGATTCTTGATAATGGAAAAACTGTTATAAAAACTGATTCACTTGGAAAAGTAAGCGGAGATAAAATTGAAGTAAAAGAATATAAGGAATTAAAAGTAGATGATGACCTTACAAAAGGATATACTGTAAATCATATTCAATATCTTCCTAAAAAAAATAATCTTCTTATTGTTTATGGATTCAGCAGCACAACATATTCAAGTGCTGTATTTTCTGAAGTTGATAGAGAAACAAGAGAAGAATATTTTAAAGCAAGAATCTATTTTAAGAAAAGTGGAATAGAAGAAAATAATATTATCTTTGGAGAAAGAACAAAAATTTCTCCTAAAAATATATAAGGTGATGATAAAGCATGAATAATAAGAACAGCAGTTTAAAAATTTTATATATATTCCTTCTTGGAGCTGCCTATTTGATACTTAACTATATAGTTCCTATAAGTACAGGAATGCAAATTTATTCAATAGGAGTTTTTATGTTTATATGTCTGGGGCTTTATCTTTCAGACAATATGAAATTTGATATTCCTCATTATAAAATGGATAAATTTTTTGTCACAGTATTTATAAACTTATTTTTCTTTATGATATGGTTTATACTTACATGGGATTTCTGGGTTATTCCTATGTTCTTTATGTTTACAGCTGTACAGATTATAATAAGTATATATCTTATCAGTATAACATTTAAAAAAATTAAAACAACAGTTTATGGTTCAGGAGAAATGAAAAGAAGAGTTCTTTCTTCTCTTATAAGAAAAAAAGAATATGAATTTGTTAACATAGATGATCTTCATAAAATTGAAACATTTGTAAAAGAAAATAAAATTTCTTATGTTATTCTTGCAAAACTTCATTTAACTGAAGAAGAAATTAATACAATTTTAAAAATCAGAATGAATGGTGTTGAAGTAAAAAGTTATTTTGATTATATGCAGGAAGAAACATATAAAATTGATGTGGAACTTATAAATAACGAATGGCTTTTATATGGATATGGTTTCAAAATTCTTCACAGTCCTATTCACAACAGAATCAAAAGAATTTTTGATATTTCAATGGCAGTTGTAATAGGAATTCTTACTTCTCCTATTATGCTTATTGCTGCTCTTATTGTAAAACTTGAAAGTCCAGGTCCTGTTATATACAGTCAGGCAAGAGTTGGAGAACATAATGTAGAATTTAATGTTCATAAATTTAGAAGTATGAGAAACGATGCAGAAAAAGATGGAGCAAAATGGGCAGTTAAAAACGATCCAAGAGTTACAAAATTTGGAAACTTTATGAGAAAAACAAGAATAGATGAACTTCCTCAACTTTTAAATGTTCTTAAAGGAGAGATGAGTTTCATTGGACCAAGACCTGAAAGAATGGTTTTTATAAAAGATTTAGAAAAAGTTATCCCTTATTATAATTTAAGACATCTTGTAAAACCTGGTCTTACTGGATGGGCACAGGTTATGTATCCTTATGGAGCAAGCGTTGAAGATGCAGAAAGAAAATTAGAATATGATTTATATTATATTAAACATCACAGTATAAGTCTTGACATTGCTATTATGTTTATGACGCTTAAAACTGTTGTATTTGGAAAAGGAAGATAATTATGATTACAATTTTTACTCCTGCATATAACAGAAAAAATACTCTGCCAAGATTATATGAAAGTTTAAAAAGGCAAAGGGATAAAGATTTTGAATGGCTTATAGTTGATGATGGTTCAAAAGATGGAACAGATAAACTTATAGAAGATTATAAAAAGGAAAATATCTTAAATATAAGATATTTCTATCAAGAAAATGGCGGAAAGCAAAGAGCTGTAAACAATGGAGTTAAAAAGGCTGAAGGTGATTACTTTTTTATTGTAGACAGTGACGATTATCTTTCAGATGATGCTGTCTCAATGATAAAAAAATATTCTGCCTCTCTTCCTGAACATTTTGGAGGAATGGTTTTCAGAAAAATACCTATTTCTCAAGAAGGAAAAATAACTTTCACTGAAAAATACATTGATTCAAATCCTATTGACATAGTTTTTAAATATAATATTCTTGGTGATAAAGGAGAAATTTTTAAAACAGATATTTTAAGAAAATTTCCTTTTCCTGAAATCTCTGGTGAAAAATTTGTACCTGAAGGTTATATTTGGAATAAAATAGGAAAATATTACAATCTTAGATATATTGACTTTGGAATATATTATTTTGAATATCTTGAAGATGGATACACTAAAAATTTCAAAAGGGACTTAAAAAGAAATCCACAAGGTTTTTGCCTGTATTATAAAGATATGCTTTCATATAATATTCCTATAAGTGCAAAACTTAAATTTCTTTTAAGATATATTCAGACAAAAATATATTGTATTTTTAATTAAACTAAAAAAGGGAGGGATTTATGAAAATACTTCATACTATTACATCTCTTGAGCTTGGAGGTGCAGAAAAACTTTTAACAGAACTTATTCCTGCACAAATTGCTATGGGACATGAAGCTGAACTTCTTATTCTTTGTGATAAAAATGCTGTATTTATGGATAATTTTAAATTAAAAAATATCCCTGTTCATGTTTCTAAATATAATTCAATAAAAACATGGAAAAATATGTTTCAGATAAAAAAATATGCTAAAAAAGGAAAATTTGATGTTGTTCATTCTCATCTGACTCATGCTCAGTACTGGACAAGCCTTGCATCTCGTATAGATTTTGGAAAAAGAATATATATTACAACAGAACACAGTACATCAAATAACAGAAGGCAAAAATTTATATTTAAATTAATTGACAGATTTATATATAAGCCTTATAAAAAAATTATTTCAATTTCTCCTGCTACACAAGAAGAACTTATAAAATGGATAGGAGGAAATAAAAAAAGATTTGAAATTATTGAAAATGGTGTTGACTTAAGCAGATTTTCACAAGGAAATAAAATTGATTTATCTGAATATGGTCTTGATACTGATGATAAAATTATAATTATGATTTCAAGATTTCATAAAGCAAAAGATCAAGATACTGTTATAAAATCTCTTGAATTTCTTCCAAAAATTTATAAATTAGTACTTGTTGGAGATGGAGAAAGAAGAGAGGAACTTGAAAAGTTTACCTCTGAAAAAAATCTTTCCTCAAGAGTTTTCTTTCTTGGAATAAGAAAAGATATTCCTGATCTTTTAAAAACATCATATGTTGCTGTTCAATCATCTATTTTTGAAGGCTTTGGAATAACAGCTCTTGAATCAATGAGTGCAGGAATACCAACTATAGCAACTGATGTTCCAGGACTTTCAGCTATAGTAAAAGGAGGAGGAATCTTATTTCCTGTTGGAGATTATAAAAAACTTGCAAAAATTATTTTCTCTTTAGAGAGAAACGATATGTATAATAAAATAAAAAATTCATGCATTGAAAAAAGTAAAATGTATGATATAAAAATTACTGCTGAAAAATATATTAATCTTTACAGCAGCTTAATTTCTGGAGGCAAATAAAAATGATACCATATATTGAGGTTTTTGGATTTCTTTTTTTTGGAGCATTAGTTGATGTTTTTGGAAAAAATGAAAGAAAAAAGCATATGCTTTTTACATTTTCAATTATTTTACTGATGGGGTTTCTTGGACTGAGAGCTTTTATAGGATGGGACTGGTGGGCTTATTATCCTTCATATAACAATCTTCCAGGTGGATTTAAATACGAACTAGGATATGAACTTTGGAGTTCTTTCATTTATAAAATAGGACTTTCATATCATCATTTTACATTTCTGAATACTATTATTGATATGGGAATTATTGCATATATTTTAAAAAAATATTCAAAATATCCACTTCTTTCATTGTTCCTGTTCCTTGCTATACAGGGGCTTTCTTTTGAAGTTGATCTTTTAAGAAATGCTAAATCTGTTCTTCTTTTTCTGATTTCAATTCAGTTCATAAATAAGAAACAGCCTTTACCTTTCTTTATACTTAATATCATAGGAGCATCTTTTCACATAAGTTCATTGATTTATCTTCCTATGTATTTTATATTAAATAGAAACTATAGTAAGAAATTTATACTTCCTCTTATTATTCTTGGAAATATATATTATCTTGCTGATACAAAAATTTTTATAAAAATTCTTGAATATACAGCTTCAATAGTTCCTGTTGCCATAGGTTCAAGAATAATTAGTTATCTTTCTATAATTCCTGAAAGTTATAAACTTCCTATAGGAACATTATATTTTGAAAGACTTATCACTTTTATATTTGTTTTTATTTTTCTGTACAAAGAAAACAATCAAAAACATATAGAAAAAAATTCTTATGAACTTATAATGGAAAATAGTTTTTATATTTTTTATATTATTTTTCTTTTTACATCTGAATTTTTTATAGCCTCAACAAGAATAGGAATTCTATTTATATATGCAAATTGGTTCTTATGGACATATATAATTGCAGATATTGAAAATAAAAAATTAAAGCTAGCTGTTCTTCTTATAGCATCTCTTATTGCAGGAAACAGAATTTACAATCATTTCAGCTTTGAGGGAAATAAAATTCTATATCGTTATGAAAATATAATTTCAAATCATAAATCTTATGAAGAAAAACTCATTGATTTAGGAAGAGCTGGCAAATTCAGAAATAAGGCTGATGGAAAAGAACTTTTAATTTTATATTAAAAAAAGGAGAATCATGAAAATATTTTTTACAGCAAATGTTTTATGGGACATATATATTTTCAGAGGAGGAGTTATAAAAGCTCTCGTTGAAGAAGGACACGATGTTACTGTGATAGCCCCTTACGAAACAAGAATTGATATTGCAAAGGAACTTGGAGTAAAAGTTATAAATATAAAACTAAATAAGAGAGGAATGAATCCTGTTGAGGATTTAAAACTTCTTGCAGAACTTTATAAAATATATAAGAAAGAAAAGCCTGATATTATTTTTCATTATACAATAAAAGCAAATATTTATGGAACACTTGCTGCACATTTTGCAAAAATAAAATCTGTTGCTGTTCTTACAGGGCTTGGTTATGCTTTTGTAACCAATTCCTTTGTTTCTAAAATTGCAAAATTTCTTTATAAATTATCTCTTCCTTTTGCACAGGAAGTATGCGTCTTAAATGAAGATGATAAAAATCTTCTTGTATCTGAAAAAATAATAAAACCTGAAAAAGTTTTTATTCTTCCTGGAGAAGGAATAAATACAGAAAGATTTTGCCCTATGGAAAAAAGCAGAAATTCAGAAAAAACTATATTTCTTATGATTGCAAGAGCATTCTTTGACAAAGGAGTGAAAGAATATACGGAAGCTGCTGAAAATATAAAAAAATTATATCCTGACACAGAATTTCAGTTTCTTGGTGCTCTTGGGGGAAACAGTGTTTCTGGAATAGATGAAAATCAAATGAAATCTTTTGTTGATAAAGGTATTTTAAATTATTTAGGAACAGTAAACGATGTAAGAGAAGTTATAAAAAATGCAGACTGTATTGTTCTTCCTTCATATCGTGAAGGTATTTCAAGAACTCTTCTTGAAGGAGCTGCAATGGAAAAACCTCTTATTGCTTCAAATGTTACTGGATGTAAAGAAATAATAGTTGATGGGGTTTCAGGATTCCTTGCAGAACCTAAAAATTCTCAAGATTTAACTGAAAAAATAAAAAAATTTCTTATACTTTCAAATGAAGAAAGAATTTCTTTTGGAAAAGCTGGAAGAAAACATATAATTAATAATTTTGATGAAAAAATAATAATTGATATTTATAAAAATAGGTGGTGCAATTTATGATAAGTATTATTGTTCCTATATATAATGTTGAAACATATCTTAAAGAATGTCTTGATTCTCTTTATAAACTTAATATTCCTCATATGGAAATAATCCTTATTGATGACGGCTCTACAGATAAAAGTTATTCCATTGCCGAAGAGTATGCCAAAAAATATCCTGAAAAAACTCTTCTTATCAAAAAGGAAAATGGAGGGCTTTCTTCTGTAAGAAATCTTGGAATAAAAAAAGCTTCTCAAAAATACATTGCTTTCATAGACAGTGATGATTTCATTGATGAAAAAGTCTTTGAAACTCTTCTTTACAAAGGAGCAGAAAAGGATTTAGATGTTATTGTTGGAAACCTTATGTACTATAAAGATGGAAAAAGAGGAGAACCTCTTTTCCGTTCAGAACTTATTAAAAATTGTGGAGCTGTAAGCGGAATTGAATTTTTCTCTAATACTTTTGAAAAACCTAAATGTTTCAGAGAAGAAGTTGTGGCAAGTTTTTATAAAAAAGAATTTCTTATAAAAAATAATCTTTATTTTACAGAAGGAATTCTTCACGAAGATAGTGAATTTACTCCTAAAGTATATTTAAAAGCAGAAAAAATACAATACTTTGATTGCCCATTTTATTTTTATAGACAGCGATCTGGAAGTATTATGAGTAAGGTTACAGAAAAAAGTAATACTTCTCTTGAAAAGATTTGTTATTCACTTTACGAAGAATATAAAAACTGTAATTCTCAAAAAGGAAAAACTGTCCTTTCAAAACTTATCATAAGTTATTACAAAGTAATTCTTTACAGAGCATATCATAAAAAAGAAAATACTGCTCAAAAACAAAAAACATACAGATGGTTTTTTAAAAATCTTTCAGGATTTAAAAATAAGCTTCCTGAAGAAACACTTCTTTATTTTTCAGCAGGTCTTGCAAATTCTGTAAGAAAGATACTAAAAGGAGAAATAACAAATGAACAAAAGCAACCTGAAATTTAAAAATATTTGTATTACTGATAGTCTTTACTCTCTTCTTATTTTTATGCTTATAAATAAGAATTCCATTTCAGAAACATTTTTTGTTTTTGGAAATTCAATAAATATAAATAAAGAAATTTTTAAAGATAACTC
The DNA here is from genome assembly GCF_021531595.1 of Fusobacterium perfoetens. Taxonomy (NCBI): domain Bacteria; kingdom Fusobacteriati; phylum Fusobacteriota; class Fusobacteriia; order Fusobacteriales; family Fusobacteriaceae; genus Fusobacterium; species Fusobacterium perfoetens. The sequence continues at coordinate 16,828 of NZ_JADYUD010000001.1, read as the reverse complement.
CATTGTCCTTAACAAAGAAAATGCTTCTTCAAAATTTGACAGCATGAAAAAAAGAATTAAGATGTATTCTTTTATAAAAAAACTTGTAAATGAAAAAAATCTTCAAGGACTTACTGTTTATGGAGGAGACCATCTTACAGGAGCAGGATATTTTATTAAAAATCATAAATTTCATGTTATTGAAGATGGAATTATAAATTATTATTCTATGCCAGAAGTTGATAAACAGATAAAAAGAGAAAGTTTTCTTTTAAAAATATTTAAATATGGTACTTATCTTTATTATCCTTTTGGCTTTAGTAAAAATGTAACAAAAATATATCTTACAAAACACAGTGAAAATATTCCTGAAAAGCTTAAAAATAAAATTCAGGTAGTTTCTCTTAAAAATTTATGGGACTCTTCTTCTGAAGATAAAAAAGCTGAAATTCTTCATGTTTTTGGACTTCAAAAATCTCTTTTAAAAGAACTATCAGAAAAAGAAAATATTCTTCTTACTCAGCCTTTTTCAGAAGATCAAGTTGTTACTGAAGAAGAAAAAATTGAAATTTATAAAAATATTATGAAAAATTATAATGAAGAAAAAACTGTTATAAAAACTCATCCTAGAGAAAAAACTTCTTACAGAGATATTTTTCCAAAAGCTGTAATCCTTGACAAGCCTTTTCCTTTTGAGTTATTTTCTCTTATGGATACTAACTTTAAAAACGCTATAACTGTTTTTTCTACAAGTGTTATGAATCTTGGAGACAATGTAAATATTGATTTTTATGGTTCAAAAATAAATGAAAAAATATTTAAAAAATTTGGAGATATAAAACTTGAAAATTTTAAATAATTTGGAGATTTTAAAATGTTAAAGAAAATTTTTTCAAACAATCTTATTAAAAATGGAGCTTACTATACATTAGGAACTTTTATACTTCAAGGTATAAATTTTCTTACACTCCCTCTTTATACAAGAATTCTTACAACAAGAGATTTCGGAATAACATCTCTTTATACTGCATGGCAGGCTGTTGTTGTAATTTTTTTATGTCTTCAGACATTCAGTACAATACAAAATGCAAAAGTAACTTATGAAGATGAAGAATACAGAGAATATAACTCTAATATTGTAGTTCTCTCTTTTGTAAGTTTTGCTGTATTTGCTGTTGTTATTATGATTTTTTCAAAACAGCTTTCACATTTTTCAGGACTTTCTGTTAATCTTATTTTTCTCATGCTATTACACTCTTTCTTTACCTTAGGTGTAACTTTTAAAAATACAATTTTAAGGTTTGACGGAAAAGCTGAAAAACAACTTTTTATTTCTATGTTTTATACTGTACTTAATGTAGGTCTTTCTCTTTTTTTTATAACTTCAGTTCCTTCAATTGAAAAAGCTACTGGAAAAATTCTTGGTGCTGTTGTTCCTTCTGTTATTCTTGGAGGATATTTTTATCTTGAAATAATTATGAAAAGAAGACCTACATTTAAAAAAGATCATTTTATCTTTTGTCTTACTCTTGGGCTTCCTCTTATACTTCATAATCTTTCACATATTGTTCTTACAAGTTCTGACAGAATGATGATAGAAAGATTTATTGGTCTTGAAGAAACAGGAATTTATGGTTTCACTTATACAATAGGTACTATCTTAAGTACTGCTGCAGGAGCATTTGGAAGTGCATGGGTTCCCTGGTACTTTCAAAAACTAAAATCTGAAAGCCATGAAGAAATAAAAATCTATAGTAAAAATTATCTTAACTTTTTCACTCTTGTCACAATGGGATTTATTTTTATTTCTCCTGAAATAGTAAGGTTTATGGGTTCTCCTGATTACTGGGCAGGAAAATATTTTCTTCCATGGATAATTTTTGGTTGTTATTTTATATTCCTATATAGTTTTCCTGTAAATTATGAGTTTTATGTAAAAAAAACAAACTATATTGCTCTTGGAACATCTTTTTCTGCTGTAATAAATCTTGTGCTTAATTATATTTTTATTCCAAAATACAGCAGTTTTGGAGCTGCTCTTACAACTCTTGCTTCATATTTTTTCTTGTTTATTTTCCATGAAATCATAACAAGAAAAAAATTAAATTATAAACTATTTTCACCTATTGAATATTTATACAGAATAGGAATTATAACAGTTTCTTGTTTTTTATATATAAAAATAGTTGATATCATCTGGATAAGATATATTATTATTTTTAGTTTAGGAGTTATCTTTTTGGCAGGACTTTTCAAAATAATAAAAAATAAAAAATAGGACTGTTACATTTTCTAATTTATAAAAATAAAATTTTAGAATATTGAAATATTTTCATAAAATAAAATTTTATTTTTATAGATTTGCAACAGTCCTATTTTTTATATTACTTTAAATTATTCTTTTGTGAAAAATGATATAGCCTTTTTTCCATAAAGTCTTCTATCTGAAAACTTAAATCCTTCTACATCTTCTATCAAATCCTCAAATACATGATGCTCACATATTATAAGCCCTCCGTTAGCAAGTATATCAGCTTCTCTTATAGCTTTCATTACTCCTCTGCAAAGTTCTTCTTTATAAGGTGGATCCATGAAAATTATATCAAATTTTTCATTTTTTCTTCCAAGAATTTGAACAGCTCTTACTGCATCATTTTTATATGCTCTGCATCTATTTTCAAATCCAAGAGTATTTATATTTTCTATAATAATTCTAAGTGCTTCAGGATCTTTTTCTATCATAACAGCTCTTCTTGCTCCTCTGCTCAAAGCTTCAAGAGCAATATTTCCTGTTCCACTGAAAAGGTCTAAAAAATTACAGTCCTCAATATAAGGAGATATAATAGAAAAAAGAGATTCTTTTATATTGGCAAGAGTAGGTCTTGTATCCATACCTTTTCTGCTTTTTAATTTTCTGCTTTTTGCTTCTCCAGCTATTATTTTCATTCTGCCTCCTAATAAATAAACATTGCATCTCCAAAACTAAAGAAATGATATTTCTTCTCAACAGCTTCTTTATATACTTTCAGCATAAATTCTCTGTTTGAAAATGCTGACACAAGCATAAGAAGTGTAGATTTTGGAAGATGAAAGTTTGTTATAAGTGCATCTATTATTTTAAATTTGTATCCAGGATATATAAATATATCTGTTGAAGAATTTTCTTCTAAAAGTGTTCCATCATCTTTTGCCGCAGATTCCAAAGCTCTTACAGTTGTAGTTCCTACAGCAACTATTCTTCTCCCCTCTTTTTTGGCTCTGTTTATAATTTCACAAGCCTCTTTAGGAATTTCAAATCTTTCTTCATGCATTTTATGATTAAGAACATCTTCTGTCTGAACAGGTCTGAATGTTCCAAGCCCTACTTCAAGAAAAATATCTACAATAGTTATTCCTTTGTCCTCTATTTTCTTTAGAAGTTCTTTTGTAAAATGAAGTCCTGCTGTAGGTGCTGCTACAGATTCTCCTCTTATTGCATATACAGTCTGGTATCTGCTTTGATCTTCAAGAGCTTCCACTATATATGGAGGGAGAGGCATTTTTCCAAGATGATCCAAAACTTCTTCAAAAATTCCATCAAATGAAAATTTTATAATTCTGTTTCCATCTTCTTTAATTTCTATAAGCTCTCCTATAAGCTCATCGTTATTTCCTATATATACTTTCTGACCTATTTTTAATTTTTTAGCATGCCCTACAAGACATTCCCAGGTATTAAGATTTATTCTTTTAAGAAGAAGCACTTCCAACACTGCCCCTGTTTCCTTCCTTCCAAAAAGTCTGGCAGGAATTACTTTAGTTGAATTTCTTACAAGAACATCTCCCTCTTTAAGATAATCTATAATATCATAAAAATATTTATCTTCTGTAGTTTCTGAAGTCTTATTTACAGCCATAAGTCTTGAGTGATCTCTTGGTTCTGCTGGATGTTGTCCTATAAGTTCTTCAGGAAGATTATAGTCATAATCTATAAGTTTTGTAGACATTTTTATATTTCCTCTTTTCTTCCAATAATTACTCTTTCAATTCCTCCGTAGTCAGCTACTCTTCCTACAATTTGAAATCCATTTTTTTCCATAAGCCTTGCTACAGTTTCACCTTGATTGTAGCCAACTTCAAAAGCTAAATATCCTCCATTTTTTAAATAATCAATACTTTCTTCAGATATTTTTCTATAAAAATAATATCCATCCCCTCCATCTGTAAGAGCCATTTTCGGCTCATATTCTTTAACTTCAGGCATAAGTTCTTCATATTCTTCCATAGGAATATAAGGAGGATTTGAAACTATTAAATCATAATTTTTCTCTTTTACATGCTGAAATACATCTGATTTTAAAAATTTCAAATTTTCTACATTATTAAGTTCCCTGTTTTCCACAGCTACTTTAAGAGCATCATCACTTATGTCAAGTCCTAAAACTTCACTTCCATGAATTTCTTTAGCCAGAGCAATACTTATAGCTCCACTTCCAGTACCTATATCTAAAATTTTAGGATTTTCTTTTTCTTTCATCAAATGAATACATTGCTCTACAAGTATTTCAGTATCCTGTCTTGGAATAAGAACTCCTCCATTAACCTTTATTGGATAACCATAAAATTCCCATTCTTTAACAATATACTGTAATGGTTCTCTGTATTTCCCTCTTCTCATTATATACTGTCTGATAAGATTTTTTTTCTCTTCATCTATTTCATCATTAAAATTTAACATAAGAGAAACTCTTTTTACTCCAAGTACATAAGCGAAAATATATTCAGCATCAAGTCTTGCATTCTCTACATTATATTTTTTCAGATATTGAATGCTTTTTGAAAGAAGTCCTATATTTTCTTCTTTAAAACTTTTTTTAACAAGAATTTTTTCCTCTTGATTTAATTTTAAAGAACTTTCTTTTTCTTTAATAATCTCATCAAAACCTTTTCTTTTTCTTGCCATTTCTCTTAAAAAACTTTTTATTTTATCCTTTTCCCAACTTTCTAGTTCCATTTCAAAATTTGAATATAACTCTATTCTTTCTATTCCTAAAATATAACTTATTACTTTTTCACTTTCTAGTCTGGGTTTTGAAAAGGAGTATTTTTCCAAATACTCCTTTGAAAATTCTATTATTTCTAAAAGCCTCATTAGATTACTCCGCTATGCTTTTTAATTTTTCAGCCTGATCAAATGTTGTAAGAGCATCTATCATCTCTTCAAGATCTCCATCAAGGAAAGCTTCAAGTTGATATACAGTATATTTTATTCTATGATCTGTAATTCTTCCTTGCGGGAAATTATATGTTCTTATTTTTTCAGATCTTGCTCCACTTCCTACTTGAAGTTTTCTTTCACTTTCAACTTGTGATCTTTGTTTTTCACATTCTATTTCATATAATTTTGAAAGTAAGTGTTTCATTGCTTTTTCTCTATTTTTAAGCTGTGATCTTTCATCTTGACATTGTACAACAATACCTGTAGGAAGGTGTGTAATTCTTACTGCAGAGTCAGTCATGTTAACATGCTGTCCTCCTGCTCCTCCAGATCTGTATGTATCTATTTTAAGTTCTGATGGATTGATTGAGTTAATTTGTTCAACTTCATCAACTTCTGGAAGAACTGCTACTGTTGCTGTAGAAGTATGAATTCTTCCTGCTGCTTCTGTAGCAGGAACTCTTTGTACTCTATGAACTCCAGATTCATATTTAAGTTTTGAATATGCTCCCTGTCCTCCAATAGAGAATACAACTTCTTTGATTCCTCCAATACCTATTTCTTGAAGCTCTATTACTTCAACTTTCCATCTGTGTCTTTCAGCATATCTTACATACATTCTGTAAAGATCTCCTGCAAAAAGAGCAGCTTCGTCTCCTCCTGCTCCTCCTCTTATTTCAATGATAACATTTCTATCATCGTTAGGATCTTTTGGAAGAAGAAGAATTCTAAGTTCATCTTCAAGCCCTGGAAGTTTTTCTTCTATCTCTTTCATTTCTTCCTGCATCATTTCTTTCATTTCAGAATCTTTTTCTGATTTTATATTTTCTTTTATAAATTCTAAATCATCCACAAGAGCTTTATACTCGTTATATTTCTCAACAAGCGGTGTAATTTCATTTAATGCTTTATTGTATTCAATCATTTTTTTTGTGTCGCTTGCCACTTCAATAGTTCCTAAAAGATGTGTAAGCTCTTCATGTCTTTTTACAACTTCATCTAATTTTCCGAACAATTATTTCAACTCCTTATACCTATAATTTAACTTATAAATTATATCATACTCTCAAAGCAATTACAATATTTACTCTATTTTTGTCTAAATTTATACTTTACAAAAAAACAGCCGTATCTACTTTCGGCTGTTTTTATTTCTAAATTATTTCCCAGCAGGATTAGTTCTTATGCTTCCACTTTTATTTTCTCTCGCTGCTTCTATTCTTTTTATAGCTATATCTCTTGCTTTTAAATATTGCTCTTGATTAATATATTTCTGTGCCTCATATTGAGATTTTATTCTTTCTTTAAGAATATCAGCTTCTATTCTTCCTATTTCATCTGTAAGTTCTTCTATCTTGCTCCAGTTTTTTTCAACTCCCTCAAGAATGCATTTATTAATCTCAAGTTCCTTGCTTCTTCTGTCTAAGATAAGATAGTCATATCTATTTTTAGAATTTTTTATGATTTCTTTCGCTTTTATAACATTTTCTTTTGGAACTCCAACCTGAGCAAAATCTTTATCTGTTATAACTCCAAGACTTTCTGTCTCACCTGCCATAACAGCACTTCCTAAAAGCAGTCCACAAATTATAGTATATATCTTTCTCATGTTTCTTCCTCCATTATACCTGCATGTTCATTACAAAGTATTCATCTGTTTTTAACTCTTCTTTCTCCTGTTCAATAGAGTTCTTACTGAAGAAATTATCTATAGCTTCCATACTGCTTTTAAATCCTTTTTCATTTGCTTCTGCAGCAATGCTTCTTACTTGTTCAAAATCCTGTACATTTCCAGCTGGAACAAAATTATATATTGAACCTGCAAATATTCCTATTACAAAAACTGATACAGAAAGATAAGATTTTCTTTTATTTTTTCTTTTTTCCTCTTCCAGTAATGCTTTATATACATTCACTCTGACTCTTTCCTTCGGTGACATATGCCTAATCCTCCTCCAAATTCTTTAGTGCTTTATAGTATATTGACTTTATCGTAGATATATTCCTGTCTTTTAATTTAGAAATCTCTCTTAATTTGTAACCATAAACATCTTTTAATACTACTATTTCTCTTTCTTCTTTGCTGAGTTTTTTTAGATTTTCCTCAACTATCATACTTCCGTTAAGGTCTTCATTGTCAGCTATATTTAAAATCTCCTCATTCAATTCCAAGTCTATTTTCTTCTTTCTGAAGAAGTCATAAGTTTTATTGATAGCTATCCTATATATCCATGTATATATTTTACTATCAGCCCGAAATTTATGAAGATTTTTATAAACACTTATAAATACTTCCTGAGCAATATCTTCTGCATCTTCCGGATTCTTTACTGAACTGAGGATTTTGTAATATACTCTGTCGAAATACTCGTCGTAGATCTCATCAAAATCCATAATCTCCCCTTTATACAGTTTCCTGTAAAACTGTAATATTTATTTTTTATACTCTATTTGACCTAAAATTTTCAAAAAAAGTTAAAATTTTTTAAAAAATATTAAGATTTTTTAACATTTTCACATAAAACTTTTATTTTTCAGATAATTTTTTATGAACAAATAAATTTTATATTTTATTTAAATCCTCTTCCAACTTGAAAATTAAGTTTACATTTTCTTCCTTCTATGTTAATAACTTTATCTTCATTCATTATAATTCTTTTTACAAACTGATAGCTTCTATCTTCAGGAGGATCAAATTCATCTTCATCACTTCCTCTTGAACCTGACATCATTACTGATATTCTATATTTTTCAATATTATCATATCTAAACCAATATTTTCCTTCCTTTACAAAATATGGAACTCCTGGTTCTATTTGTACATTGTCAAGATACACATTCTTTGTATATTGCTTTTCATAATTTACCATAAACATATATCTTCCTTCACCTGTATTTACAAGGCTTATTTCTTCTGTTGATTTTTGAGGCAAAAGAGCATCTAAAGCTGAACAACCAATAAAAAATACTGAAATTAAAATACAAAAAAGATATTTGATTTTATTTATTTTTATCATAATCAATCCTCCTCTATCATAGCTCTCAATTCAGTTATTATATCTTCCTCTTTCACTTTTTTTATTATTTTTCCTTTTTTGAAAAGAAGTCCTTCTCCTTTTCCTCCTGCAACACCATAATCAGCTTCCTTTGCTTCTCCAGGTCCATTTACTACACATCCCATAACAGCAATTTTTATATTTTTTTCCATACTACTAAATTCTTTTTCTACTTTTTTTGCTAAACTTATAAGATCTATTTCTGTTCTTCCACATGTTGGACATGAAATAATTTCCACTCCCTTTCTCATTCCAAGAACTTTTAATATTTCTTTTGCAACTTTTATTTCTTCAACTGGATTTTCTGTAAGTGATACTCTTATTGTATCTCCTATTCCATCAACTAAAAGGCTTCCTATTCCAATAGCTGATTTTACTGTTCCTTGAAAAGCTGTTCCTGCTTCAGTTACACCAAGATGAAGAGGATAATCAATAAGATCTGCTATTTTTCTATAAGCCTCAACCATCATTTGTACATTACTTGCTTTAAGTGAAATAATTATATTATGAAAATCAAATTTTTCAAGAAGACCTACATGATACATAGCACTTTCAACCATTCCTTCTGCAGTAGGTTTTCCATATTTATCAAGAATTTTCTTTTCTATAGAACCTGAATTCACCCCAATTCTTATAGGTACATTATATTCTTTAGCTTTTTCTACAACAGCTCTTACTTTTTCTTCATCACCTATATTTCCTGGATTTATTCTTAATTTATCAATTCCATTTTCTATAGCTTTAAGAGCAAGTTTATAGTCAAAATGAATATCTGCTACAAGAGGTATATGAATTCCTTTCTTTATCTCTTTTATAGCTTCAGCTGCCTCCTCATTATTAACAGTAACTCTTACAAGTTCACATCCCTCTGCTTCAAGATCTAATATTTGTTTTACTGTAGCCTTAACATCTTTTGTAAAAGTATTTGTCATTGACTGAATAATTACAGGATTATCTCCTCCCATACATATATTCCCTATTTTTATTTCTCTGCTTTTTCTTTTTTCCATAATTACTTTCTCCACAAATAATTTTTATGTTTTTTATTTTTTCGCTGTCTTATAAAAATTTCCTTTTTACTATTTTAAAGATTTAATTTCAAATCTCCATCTTTTATATAACCTTTTTTTCTCATTATTTTAGCAATAACTAAAGTAACTATTGCTGGAAGTATAAAATGAAGAAGAATTATAAGAACATATACTGAAATTCCCTCTCTGCCTCCATCTCCCATAACAGATACTGTAGCAATCTGCCCTACAAATCCACAAGTTCCCATACCTGCACCAATAGGACTATTTTCCATTTTAAAAACAACTGTTGCAAGAGGCCCTATAATTGCTGAAGCAAGTGTAGGTGGAATCCATATCTTAGGATTTTTAACAATATTTCCCATTTGCAGCATTGAAGTTCCTATTCCTTGTGCAAAAAGTCCTCCCCAGCCATTTTCTTTAAAACTCATCACAGCAAAACCTACCATTTGACAACAGCATCCAACTGTTGCAGCTCCAGCTGCCAAACCACTTAATCCCAGCATCATACATAAAGCTGCACTGCTTATTGGAAGAGTAAGAACAACACCCACTATAACAGAGACTATTATTCCCATATAAAATGGCTGCATTTCTGTAGCATGCATTACAAGTTCTCCAAAAGCCCACATAACTTTTGCAACAGTAGGTCCTACAAGTCCTCCTGCAAGCATTCCCACAATTATAGTTACACTTGGAGTAAGAATTATGTCTATCTTTGTTTCTTTTGATATAATTTTTCCTGTTTCAACTCCTGCAACTGTAGCTATTAAAGCTCCTACAGGCCCTCCTGCAGCATTTCCTGCCGCTCCTGTTATTGTAGCTGCAAATAAAACAAGAGGAGGAGCTTTAAGTGCCATTGCTATAGCAACTCCTATTGCAGATCCTGTCATACTCATTGCCATAGGAGCAACTGTATCTGTAAGATAAGCTATGTGAAACTTTCCTCCAACACTTTTTAAAATAGTACCTACAAGAAGAGAAGCAAAAAGCCCCATTGCCATATTGCTTAAAGCTCCTATAAGATATCTTTCTGTACTTATGACTACATCTTTTTTTCTTAAAAATTCTTTTATTCTCATTTCTCTCTCCCAATTTTTTAAAAAGCAATAATTAAAGAAATAGTAAGATATAAAATTCTAATAAAAAATTTTATATCTTACTTCTATCCATTCTTTATTTTATTATCTGTCCAATATTTTCATTGGATTTAATGTCTTTCCATTTTTTCTTATTTCAAAATGAAGATGTGGCCCTGTTACTCTTCCTGTCATTCCACTTTGGGCTATATTATCTCCCTGTTTTACTTTTTGCCCTCTCTTAACATATATTTTATTAAGATGAGCATATCTTGTTTCATAACCATTTGCGTGAGTAATTTTTATAATTTTTCCATATCCACTTTGTGTTCCAGCAAAAGTTACTGTTCCTCCTCTTGAGGCATAAACAGGAATATATTTTGCTCTTAAATCAACACCAGCATGAGAGATATATCTTTTAAGTACAGGATGGAATCTGTTTCCATAAGGACTTGAAACTCCTGTATAAGTTATTGGCATTTTAAATCCACTTCCAAGAGGAGCAAGTTCTGTTACAATTTCTATATCAGGATCTTTTAAAAATATTTCCTGACCTATTGTAAGCTCATCACTTTCAAGTTGATTATAGCTTCTTATATCTTCAACATTAACTTTATATTTATAAGCGATTTTATAAAGTGTGTCTCCATTTTTTACTTTATAAAAAATTCCATTTATTGAAGCAATATCTATTATCTGCCCTATTCTTATATTTGCTGTAAGTTCAGGGTTATTCATTTTTATTATTGCTATCTTTTGGTTAAATTTACTTGAAATTCCTGAAAGAGTGTCTCCTGAAACTACTTTATAAGGTATTCTTTCAGGTTTTTTAAGAATTATTCCACTATCTTCTATGCTTCCTAAAATTTTTTTATTTTCAAGATCATAGATTTTACTGGCTGTATAATAGTTACTGCTAAGAATAGAGTATCCTCCATTTTCTTCAGCAGTTTCTTCATAATAATCAATAAATTTTTCTGTATTTGTTATTTCATCACTGAAAGGTCTTAAAGTAACATTTATAATACCAAAACCTGTAATTCCTAAAAATGCTAAAAGAATTACAAATCCAAGATGTTTGGCTTTTATTATTCCCAAAATTCCTGTTATTATTCTGGCAAAGAAAATTAATATATCTATAAACTTTTCTGCAATAAAAACAAATATATCAATACACTTTCTCATGCTTTTAATCCTTCGCCTCCATTAAACCGAAGCTTTTAACCAATGCATCATTGCTTTTTGTTGAAGCAATTTTATCAATCAACTGTTTAGCTGCTGTGGCTTTATCAAGCTGAGAAAGATATCTTCTTATCTCCCATACAAGTTTTAATTTTTTCTGACTTATAAGCAATTCTTCTTTTCTTGTTCCTGATTTTTGAATATCTATTGCAGGATATATTCTAAGCTGAGCAAGTCCCCTGTCAAGATGAATTTCCATGTTTCCTGTTCCCTTAAATTCTTCATAGATAATATCATCCATTTTACTTCCTGTATCTATAAGAGCTGTAGCTATTATAGTAAGACTTCCTCCACCTCTTATATTTCTTGCTGAACCAAAAAATTTCTTAGGATAGTAAAGTGCAGTAGGATCAATTCCTCCTGATATAAGTTTTCCACTTGAAGGAACTACTATATTATAAGCTCTTGCAAGCCTTGTAAGAGAATCCATAAGGATAACAACATTTTCTCCATCTTCAAGTTTTCTTTTAGCTTTATCAAGAATATCTTCTGTTACTTTTATATGATTTTTAGGATCTTCATCAAAAGTAGATGAATATACTTCAGCTCCTGTAACATTCTCTTTTATATCTGTAACTTCTTCTGGTCTTTCATCTATAAGAAGAATCCATACCTCTACATCTTTATGTTTAGCTATTATTGAATTTGCTATACTGCTTATAAGAACAGTTTTTCCAGCTTTCGGCGGTGCAACTATAAGAGCTCTCTGTCCTTTTCCTATAGGAGCTATTAAATCTATTATTCTTCCTGAAATATCTTTAGGACCTGTTTCCAGTTCTAATATTTCATCAGGATAAGCTGGTATAAGTTCATCAAAAGGTATTCTCTCCTCTGCTTTTTCAATACTTCCTCCATTTACAAGAAGAACTTTTCTCATAGCATAATTTTTTTCTGTACCTACAGGCTCCCTTACTTCCCCAAATACTCTGTCTTGAGATCTAAGTTTAAATTTTCTTATCTGAGATGCTGAAAGATAAATATCTTTTTCTACAGAAGTTTCTCTTAAAAAACCATATCCATCAGCCATAATATCAAGAACTCCATCTGCAAGAATAAAACCTTCTGTCTTCTCCATATGTTCTTCTATTATTTTTATTATTTCAGATTTCTTTTTTGTATTTCCCAAATCAATCTCAAGCTGTTTTGCTATTTCTGTTAATTCTTTAAGTAAAAATTTTTCTAATTCTATCATTGGCCCTCCAAACAGCCTAATCTGCCATCAACTCACCATAAAGTGTCCATGTTTTACACTCGTTTATTTTAACATTTACAAATTGTCCTTCAAGAGATTTGTCTCCTTTGAAAAGAACTATTTTATTTGTTGAAGTTCTGCTTGAAAGCATATCTTTATTTTTTTTGCTTGGTCCCTCTACAAGCACTCTTTCAATTTTCCCTTCATAGTCCATACTTAACTTTTTAGAAATACTGTTCTGTAAAGACATCAATCTGTGAAGTCTATCTTTTTTAACTTCGTCATCAATTTGTCCTTCCATAACAGCAGCTTTTGTTCCTTTTCTTATTGAGTACATAAACATAAATGATGTTTCAAATCCTACTTTTTCAACAACATCTAAAGTATCAATAAAATCTTCTTCCGTTTCCTGAGGAAATCCTACTATTATATCTGCTGTAAGAGATACTCCAGGAATTCTTTCTTTTATTTTTTCTGCAAGTGCAATATATTGCTCTTTTGAATATCCTCTGTTCATTAATTTTAAAACTCTTGTAGATCCAGATTGAAGAGGTAAATGAAGAGATCTTGCAATTTTTGGATTTCTTGCAATTACATCTATTACATCATCTGTAAAATCTCTCGGATGTGGAGATACAAATCTTATTATAAAATCTCCTTCTATATCACAAATATTTTGAAGAAGATTTGCAAAAGTTTCCTCTTCTGATAATCCTTTACCATATGAGTTTACATTTTGACCTAAAAGAATTATTTCTTTATAACCTTTTTTTACAAGTTCTCTTGCTTCTTCCACAAGTTCTGCCATAGGAACAGAACGCTCTCTTCCTCTTACATAAGGGACTATACAATATGTACAGAAATTATTACATCCATATGTTATTGCAATAGATGCTGTTTTCTTTGATTCAAAATCTGCATCTATTCTTGGAGGAAGTTCATCTTCATAATCTGTAAGAACAACATGCTTTGCACTTCTGTTCTCTATATCTTCTATAGCCTCAGGAATTCTTCCTATATTTTGATTTCCCATTACAATATCAATATAATTAAATTTCTTTATTAGTTCCTGTCCTTGTTCTTGAGCAAAACATCCTGTTACAACTATTTTTGTTCCACGCTGTTCCCTTACTCTTTTAATCTCTCCCAATTTTCCATAAATCTGAGTGGCAGCCCCTTCTCTTACAGTACATGTATTAAGAAAAGCTATATCTGTTTCCTCTATATTATCAGTAAGTTCATATCCTAAATTTTCAAGAATTTTTTTTATTTTTGCACTTTCATTAACATTCATTTGGCAACCATAAGTAATTACAGTAGCTTTTTTTGTCATTGTTCCTCCTAAAATCTTTGCTGCTTTTTACATTTTTAACCTTAAAATTATATCACGGCAGCAGGGTATTTATCAAATAAAAATCTATTTAAAAATCTCTCCTGCTTCAAGATACCAAAGTAAAAGATCAAAAGAAGCCATTGGAATACCTGTATCCTTACAGTATTCTTTCATTTTATTTTCTATTTCCAAATAGATTTTTTTTGTCAATGTTTTAGGAATCTCATCAATCACCTGAAGTCTTACCAGATTTTTTAAAATATGTCTGTCAAGTATTGCTATTTCATCTCCAAAACCTACATTCCTTAAAAAATGTCCAGCTTCTTTCCAAGCCATTCCTTTTATATTTTCTACAATCCATTCTCTTTTTTCATTTACTGTCTTCATTTTTAAAAAGAAATCTTTTGTTATAATTTTTCCATTTTCATCTGTCATTTGATTTCTAAGTTCTACAAGATATTTTGCCTTATTATTTTTAAATCTTACTATATTTAAATATTCAGAAAGTTCTTCTGCACTTCCTGTAAAAAGCACTCCATCATTTCTCATAGTTGTTATTGCTTTCCATGCATTTCTTGCTTTAGATTGAGGAGTTAAAATACAAAATGAAAGCTCAGCATGAATATCTTCATTTGAACCATTTTTCCATATCTCTCTGTATTCTTCAAGCCTTTTATCAATATCATTTTTTATTTCTTTATATTTCTTTTCTATTTCATAAAAATATTCATTTTTCATTATAAAATTTTCCCTTTCCAATTTAAAAATCACTTTTTTAAAATCTTTCTTTTACCCATTCTGTTATTGTTTCACTAAGCTCTTTTTCTGTTTTTATGTATCTATGTGTTCCGTCTGGAATAACTTTTCCTGTAAAATCAGGACATTTCAATGCTCTTTCTTTTAAAATTTTAAAATCTTCTTCAATAGAATTTACAATAACACTATCTTTTTCTCCTACAACCATTAAGATAGGTTTATTTATCTTTTGAAATACTCCAAAATCCTCTGGATTTTCCACCAAAGGAAAAACATCTGCAATACTTCCCTTTCTTAAATTAATCATTGTTCTTGAACTTATTGGAAAAACTCCAAGTATCTTCTTTATAAGGATTCTTTTAGCTCTTCCACTTCCTATATTTTTGTCTGCTTCCAAAAACATTTTTTCATACTGACCTGAACGAGCTATAAGCCCTGCACTGTCTGGGGCAGAAACAAATATAAAACCATGTATTCCTGCAAATCCTTTTTTAGATACATAATAAAGATTTTTAAGACATCCAAAACTATGACCAGCTAAAATTATTTTTGAATATCCTAATTTTCTTGCCTCATCAAGCCAAAGTTCAACATCATAAATAGCTTCTCCAAAATTCTCAAAAGTTGATCCTATTATTTTTTCACTTGTTTTTTTTGTTCTTGGATCTCTTTTTATTATGTTATTAATAACACCATATCCTCTGTTATGACCAAAAATAAAACCGTAACCATTATTTGAAAGCTTTTCTCCAAGTACATGTGCGAATGTATTTTCCAAAAGGTTATCAAACATGCCATGAGTAAAAACAACACATGTATCTTTCCCATTTCCTTCCCAATAACAACCTAAAAGATTTAATCCGTCTTTCGTATATCTATGTAACAATTTCATATTTTTGTACCTCCTATTTTTAAGCCCAAAAATAACCTTACATCTACATTATATACCAAAATCTATAATTATTCATGTTTATATTTTTAAAATACAACTTTTTTTATTTTATTTTTATTTGTTTAATATAAATTTTATTTTTCATTAATAATCGTTTTATATATCTTTATAAAAAGAAAACTGGCACATGTTATTTTATGTACCAGCCACTTATTTTTATTTTATTTATCTAAAATACGACAATTTTTATATTCATTTTTACTGCTTACTCTATATGTACAAGTTCCTGTAAGTTTTTTACATTTTATAGATACATAACCATCATAATCTATTCCTATAGCATGTTCACATTCTAAAACAGGAAATTTTTCTTTATATTCATTTTTTTCCTGTGAAGTTATAATATATTTTTCCAAAGTTACTTCTCCTCTTTAATTTCTCTTAAAATATCTATTACAGGTTTTTTAATAACAGCTAAGAACATTCCAGCAAATAATCCAAAAATTATTCCTATTGCTATAATTAAACCACTTTTCAATCCTGAATCCTTAAACTTAATTTCTTTCAATTCTAAATTAAAAATGTTATTACAATTTTCAGATAAACTTTTCATACTTTTTAAATCTGAATATAATACTATTAATTTATTTTTATTTTCTTCAAATTTTATATATAAAACTGGGTTTATTAAAGATATATTTTCTGATACATCATTTGAAGATAAATTTAAATTATATGTTTTTATTATATTTTTTAACTGTTCATTTATATTTTCTGCTTCTTTATTTAATAAAGAAAGTTCTTTTTGAATTTTATTAATTCTTTTATTGATATTTTCACTTAAAATTTTATCAATATTTTCATTTAATAAATCTATTTTTCCTCTTATTTCTTTTTCTTTTTCAACTAAATTTTTTTCTTTTGTTTTCTCTTCAAAGCAATAAAATTTATTTTGATTTTCTTTTATCTGTATCATATTTTTATTTTGTATCATATTTTTATCTATTTTTTTAAATTTAAAATATTATTTAATAAAAGATAATCATTTATTTCTTTATTACTAATAAAACC